>NZ_MDGW01000154.1:0-5522 GCF_001712525.1 Shigella sp. FC1661 | reverse complement strand
GCTAAATCGCGCCAGCGCTGGCTGTTTTACGCGTATGACAGGCTCCGGAAGACGGTTGTTGCGCACGTATTCGGTGAACGCACTATGGCGACGCTGGGGCGTCTTATGAGCTTGCTGTCACCCTTTGACGTGGTGATATGGATGACGGATGGCTGGCCACTGTATGAATCCCGCCTGAAGGGAAAGCTGCACGTAATCAGCAAGCGATATACGCAGCGAATTGAGCGGCATAACCTGAATCTGAGGCAGCACCTGGCACGGCTGGGACGGAAGTCGCTGTCGTTCTCAAAATCGGTGGAGCTGCATGACAAGGTCATCGGGCATTATCTGAACATAAAACACTATCAATAAGTTGGAGTCATTACCTGTTTTCCCGAATAAATTCAAAGCCGCACTGGCTGCGAAACAGGTACAAATTGGTTGCTGGTCAGCACTCTCTAACCCGATTAGCACTGAAGTTCTTGGTTTGGCTGGGTTTGACTGGCTGGTGCTGGATGGCGAACATGCGCCAAACGATATTTCCACGTTTATTCCGCAGTTAATGGCCCTGAAAGGCAGCGCCAGCGCGCCAGTAGTGCGAGTGCCGACCAACGAGCCGGTAATTATTAAGCGTCTTCTGGATATCGGTTTCTATAACTTCCTGATTCCTTTTGTAGAAACAAAAGAGGAAGCAGAGCAGGCGGTGGCATCAACTCGTTACCCGCCGGAAGGCATTCGCGGCGTCTCCGTTTCTCACCGCGCCAATATGTTTGGCACCGTGGCGGATTATTTCGCTCAGTCGAACAAGAACATCACTATTCTGGTCCAGATAGAAAGTCAGCAGGGCGTAGATAACGTCGATGCTATTGCCGCTACCGAAGGTGTAGACTGTATCTTCGTCGGCCCCAGCGATCTGGCTGCGGCATTGGGCCATCTCGGCAATGCCTCGCATCCGGATGTACAAAAAGCAATTCAGCATATTTTTAACCGTGCCAGTGCGCACGGCAAACCCAGCGGTATTCTCGCGCCGGTCGAAGCCGATGCGCGTCGTTATCTGGAATGGGGCGCGACGTTTGTGGCTGTCGGCAGCGATCTTGGCGTCTTCCGCTCTGCCACTCAGAAACTGGCTGATACCTTTAAAAAATAACCACCACCGCAACAAGAGAGATGATTGATATGACTATGAAAGTTGGTTTTATTGGCCTGGGGATTATGGGTAAACCAATGAGTAAAAACCTTCTGAAAGCAGGTTACTCGCTGGTGGTTGCTGACCGTAACCCAGAAGCTATTGCTGACGTGATTGCTGCAGGTGCAGAAACAGCGTCTACGGCTAAAGCGATCGCTGAACAGTGCGACGTCATCATAACCATGCTGCCAAACTCCCCTCATGTGAAAGAGGTGGCGCTGGGTGAGAATGGCATTATTGAAGGCGCGAAGCCAGGTACGGTATTGATCGATATGAGTTCTATCGCACCGCTGGCAAGCCGTGAAATCAGCGAAGCGCTGAAAGCGAAAGGCATTGATATGCTGGATGCTCCGGTGAGCGGCGGTGAACCGAAAGCCATCGACGGTACGCTGTCAGTGATGGTGGGCGGCGACAAGGCTATTTTCGACAAATACTATGATTTGATGAAAGCGATGGCGGGTTCCGTGGTGCATACCGGGGAAATCGGTGCAGGTAACGTCACCAAACTGGCAAATCAGGTCATTGTGGCGCTGAATATTGCTGCGATGTCAGAAGCGTTAACGCTGGCAACTAAAGCGGGCGTTAACCCGGACCTGGTTTATCAGGCAATTCGCGGTGGGCTGGCGGGCAGTACCGTGCTGGATGCCAAAGCGCCGATGGTGATGGACCGCAACTTCAAGCCGGGCTTCCGCATTGATCTGCATATTAAGGATCTGGCGAATGCGCTGGATACTTCTCACGGCGTCGGCGCGCAACTGCCGCTCACAGCTGCGGTTATGGAGATGATGCAGGCACTGCGTGCAGATGGTTTAGGAACGGCGGATCATAGCGCTCTGGCGTGCTACTACGAAAAACTGGCGAAAGTCGAAGTTACTCGTTAATGACGTCGTGCCCGGATGGCGTATTGCAATCCGGGCCTGGAATCCACGCCGAATAAGAGAAACGCCCTCCGGCGTCATGTGGTAACAGGCATAGGTATGAAAATCGTAATCGCCCCAGACTCTTATAAAGAAAGTTTATCTGCCAGCGAGGTTGCGCAGGCGATAGAAAAAGGATTTCGGGAAATTTTTCCTGATGCACAGTACGTTTCTGTTCCGGTTGCCGACGGTGGCGAAGGAACGGTGGAAGCGATGATTGCAGCCACCCAGGGTTCCGAACGTCACGCCTGGGTTACAGGGCCGTTGGGCGAGAAAGTGAATGCCAGTTGGGGGATCTCCGGCGATGGCAAAACCGCGTTTATTGAAATGGCGGCGGCCAGTGGGCTGGAGCTGGTACCTGCGGAAAAACGCGATCCACTCGTGACCACTTCACGCGGCACAGGCGAGTTAATCCTGCAGGCGCTGGAGAGCGGTGCGACAAACATTATTATCGGCATTGGCGGCAGCGCTACAAATGATGGCGGCGCAGGCATGGTACAGGCGCTGGGGGCGAAATTATGCGACGCCAACGGCAATGAAATTGGTTTTGGCGGCGGTAGTCTTAATACTCTGAATGATATTGATATTTCCGGCCTCAATCCGCGCTTAAAAGATTGCGTCATTCGCGTCGCTTGTGATGTCACCAATCCGCTGGTGGGCGATAACGGCGCATCGCGCATCTTTGGCTCACAAAAGGGAGCCAGTGAAGCGATGATTGTTGAGCTGGACAATAACCTCTCTCACTATGCCGAGGTCATTAAAAAAGCGCTGCATGTTGATGTGAAAGATGTCCCCGGCGCAGGAGCTGCGGGCGGTATGGGCGCGGCGCTGATGGCGTTTCTTGGTGCGGAACTGAAAAGTGGTATTGAAATCGTCACTACGGCGCTGAATCTGGAAGAACATATTCACGATTGTACGCTGGTGATCACCGGTGAAGGGCGTATTGACAGCCAGAGTATTCACGGCAAGGTACCGATTGGTGTCGCAAACGTGGCGAAGAAGTACCATAAACCGGTGATTGGCATTGCGGGTAGCCTGACCGATGATGTTGGCGTTGTACATCAGCATGGCATTGATGCGGTCTTCAGCGTATTGACCAGCATAGGTACGTTGGACGAAGCATTCCGCGGGGCTTATGACAATATCTGCCGTGCTTCACGTAATATCGCCGCGACACTGGCGATTGGAATGCGCAACGCGGGGTGACAAGGGCGCGCAAACCCTCTATACTGCGCGCCGAAGCTGACCAGACAGTCGCCGCTTCGTCGTCGTCCTCTTCGGGGGAGACGGGCGGAGGGGAGGAAAGTCCGGGCTCCATAGGGCAGGGTGCCAGGTAACGCCTGGGGGGGAAACCCACGACCAGTGCAACAGAGAGCAAACCGCCGATGGCCCGCGCAAGCGGGATCAGGTAAGGGTGAAAGGGTGCGGTAAGAGCGCACCGCGCGGCTGGTAACAGTCCGTGGCACGGTAAACTCCACCCGGAGCAAGGCCAAATAGGGGTTCATAAGGTACGGCCCGTACTGAACCCGGGTAGGCTGCTTGAGCCAGTGAGCGATTGCTGGCCTAGATGAATGACTGTCCACGACAGAACCCGGCTTATCGGTCAGTTTCACCTGATTTACGTAAAAACCCGCTTCGGCGGTTTTTTGCTTTTGGAGGGGCAGAAAGATGAATGACTGTCCACGACACTATACCCAAAAGAAAGCGGCTTATCGGTCAGTTTCACCTGATGTACGTAATAAACCGTTCCGGCGGGTTTCAGATTGTTGAGTGCGCTTTATTCATGCCGGATGCGGCGTGAACGCCTTATCCTGCCTACAAAAGCACGCAAATTCAATATATTGCAGAGCTGGCGTAGGCCTGATAAGCGTAGCGCATCAGGCATTTTTGCGGTTGCCATCAGTTTCAAACCCGCGTCAGTGAGTTTTTGCTTTTGGTGCACAGGGTAAGATGAATGAATATCTACGGTATTAATTATAGATTTTGTAAGAAGTTATTAAGTCTATATTGCATTTAAAAGGTCGTAATCATACGTATATTCCTCTCTGGTAAAATATAGATTCCCTGAGTTATATGCTTCATATGCGTTATATTCTTCGACTTCAAAGCCATTGTCCGAAGAATTTTCGTCTTTCTCGAGGGTATTAACTCTTCTGAGCTGGAGTCTTCTATGTTTAAATCCATAGTATAATTAATTTGGGGGACGACCAGATAAGCATTTTCTTTGATATTTTCATAATCTTCAATGATTATATCGATGTAATCATATATTTTTTTTGATGAGAATTCTTTCATCTTTGGTAATTTAATTCTGTTCAAGCAATTGTTGATTTTCGATGAGCTTTTATATATTTCTTTTGTTAATTCATTTTCTAATTTATCTGTAAGAGTTGCCCTTGGTATAGATTTTATAATTGCAAATCTCATAATTTTTAATTGTTCTTCGGTAATGTCCCCAAGCTCATTTAAACAACTTTCGACAAACTTGATTTTTTCTTCAGAATACATATCGCTAATACTTATTAAAACAGGCGTTATTTTTAGTAAATAATCCCAGGAGATTGTGGCGTTTTGTGTTGAACTAACAAAATTAACCTGAAACATGTTGGCATTAGTAAAATTTGTTGAATCCAATTTAAAAGGATTTAGAATAGTATTAGCCATATGTTTATCTGTGAAATCATAATAATCTAAATCGACATTACGTAAGTCCAGAGAGGATAGATCAACTATATCTCCAGTCCCACAACTAAAGATTACGTTCAACCTCCTGATTTCATTGTAAATATCTTTTAATGGACAATTAACATTGATATTGCCTGTAGATATTTCCTGGTTTTTTAACGGTTCATTAATGGTAAGTTCGCAGGTATTGTCCGATCGTTGAATAATTTGGGCGTTATAACCTAAAAAATCCAGACGAAGAAACGAGTCATTATAAAGAATTACATTTTGTAAGTACGCTAATTCTTTTTGAAAATCACCAGTGATAATGCATTTTCCACCTGGTTGTAACGCGTTAAGTAAAGTGACCATTTGAATAGAGGTCTGTGGTAATGACTCCAACTTATTGATAGTGTTTTATGTTCAGATAATGCCCGATGACTTTGTCATGCAGCTCCACCGATTTTGAGAACGACAGCGACTTCCGTCCCAGCCGTGCCAGGTGCTGCCTCAGATTCAGGTTATGCCGCTCAATTCGCTGCGTATATCGCTTGCTGATTACGTGCAGCTTTCCCTTCAGGCGGGATTCATACAGTGGCCAGCCATCCGTCATCCATACCACGACCTCAAAGGCCGACAGCAGGCTCAGAAGACGCTCCAGTGTGGCCAGAGTGCGTTCACCGAAGACGTGCGCCACAACCCTCCTCCGTATCCTGTCATACGCGTAAAACAGCCAGCGCTGACGTGATTTAGCACCGACGTAGCCCCACTGTTCG
>NZ_MDGW01000153.1:0-5577 GCF_001712525.1 Shigella sp. FC1661 | reverse complement strand
GGTAAGCCCGGCGGGGTGATGTTCCACAGCGATCAGGGCAGTCATTATACGAGCAGGCAGTTCCGGCAGTTATTGTGGCGATACCAGATCAGACAGAGTATGAGCCGGCGCGGAAACTGCTGGGATAACAGCCCAATGGAACGCTTCTTCAGGAGTCTGAAGAACGAATGGATGCCGGTGGTGGGTTACGTAAGCTTCAGCGAGGCAGCTCACGCCATAACGGACTATATCGTTGGATATTACAGCGCACTAAGACCGCACGAATATAACGGTGGGTTACCCCCAAACGAATCGGAAAATCGATACTGGAAAAACTCTAACTCGGTGGCCAGTTTTTGTTGACCACTTCACTCTTCTGTTTTATGGGCGCTGACAGGGCGCAGAAACAGCTTTGCTTACTGGAACATAACGACGCATGACGACACAGGTCCCACCTTCCGCGTTGCTTCCGTTGAACCCGGAGCAACTGGCACGCCTTCAGGCGGCCACGACCGATTTAACGCCTACCCAGCTTGCCTGGGTTTCTGGCTATTTCTGGGGCGTACTCAATCAGCAGCCTGCTGCGCTTGCAGCGACGCCAGCGCCAGCCGCAGAAATGCCGGGTATAACTATTATCTCCGCCTCGCAAACCGGCAATGCGCGCCGGGTTGCTGAAGCATTACGCGATGATTTATTAGCAGCAAAACTGAACGTTAAGCTGGTGAACGCGGGCGACTATAAATTCAAACAAATCGCCAGCGAAAAACTGCTCATCGTAGTGACGTCAACGCAAGGGGAAGGGGAACCGCCGGAAGAAGCCGTCGCGCTGCATAAGTTCCTGTTCTCCAAAAAAGCGCCAAAGCTGGAAAACACCGCGTTTGCCGTGTTTAGCCTCGGCGATAGCTCTTATGAATTTTTCTGCCAGTCCGGGAAAGATTTCGACAGCAAGCTGGCGGAACTGGGTGGTGAACGCCTGCTCGACCGTGTCGATGCCGATGTTGAATACCAGGCTGCTGCCAGCGAGTGGCGCGCCCGCGTGGTTGATGCGCTTAAATCGCGTGCGCCTGTCGCGGCACCTTCGCAATCCGTCGCTACTGGCGCGGTAAATGAAATCCACGCCAGCCCGTACAGCAAAGACGCGCCGCTGGTGGCTAGCCTCTCTGTTAACCAGAAAATTACCGGGCGTAACTCTGAAAAAGACGTTCGCCATATCGAAATTGACTTAGGTGACTCGGGCCTGCGTTACCAGCCGGGTGACGCGCTGGGCGTCTGGTATCAGAACGATCCGGCACTGGTGAAAGAACTTGTCGAACTGCTGTGGCTGAAAGGCGATGAACCTGTCACCGTCGAGGGCAAAACGTTGCCTCTGAACGAAGCGCTACAGTGGCACTTCGAACTGACCGTCAACACCGCCAACATTGTTGAGAATTACGCCACGCTTACCCGCAGCGAAACACTGCTGCCGCTGGTGGGCGATAAAGCGAAGTTACAGCATTACGCCGCGACGACGCCGATTGTCGACATGGTGCGTTTCTCTCCGGCGCAACTGGATGCCGAAGCGCTGATTAATCTGCTGCGCCCGCTGACCCCGCGCCTGTATTCCATCGCCACCTCGCAGGCGGAAGTCGAGAACGAAGTACACGTCACCGTTGGTGTGGTGCGTTACGACGTGGAAGGCCGAGCCCGTGCCGGTGGTGCCTCCAGCTTCCTCGCGGATCGCGTGGAAGAAGAGGGCGAAGTCCGCGTATTTATCGAACATAACGATAACTTTCGCCTGCCCGCTAACCCGGAAACCCCGGTGATTATGATTGGCCCAGGCACCGGTATTGCGCCGTTCCGCGCCTTTATGCAGCAACGCGCCGCCGACGAAGCGCCAGGTAAAAACTGGCTGTTCTTTGGTAATCCGCACTTTACGGAAGACTTCCTGTACCAGGTGGAGTGGCAGCGCTACGTCAAAGATGGCGTGCTGACACGTATCGATCTTGCCTGGTCGCGCGACCAAAAAGAAAAAGTTTACGTACAAGACAAACTGCGCGAACAGGGCGCGGAGCTGTGGCGCTGGATCAATGATGGTGCCCACATTTATGTCTGCGGCGACGCTAATCGCATGGCGAAAGACGTTGAGCAGGCACTTCTGGAAGTGATTGCCGAATTTGGTGGCATGGACACCGAAGCGGCGGATGAATTTTTAAGTGAGCTGCGCGTAGAGCGCCGTTATCAGCGAGATGTCTACTAATGAGCGAAAAACATCCAGGGCCTTTAGTGGTCGAAGGAAAACTGACAGACGCCGAGCGCATGAAGCTTGAAAGCAACTACCTGCGCGGCACCATTGCGGAAGATTTAAACGACGGTCTGACCGGCGGCTTTAAGGGCGACAACTTCCTGCTGATCCGCTTCCACGGCATGTATCAGCAGGATGACCGCGACATCCGCGCCGAACGTGCTGAACAGAAGCTGGAGCCGCGCCACGCGATGCTGCTTCGCTGTCGTCTGCCGGGTGGGGTGATTACCACTAAACAGTGGCAGGCGATCGACAAATTTGCCGGTGAAAACACCATCTATGGCAGCATTCGCCTGACCAACCGCCAGACATTCCAGTTCCACGGCATTCTGAAAAAGAACGTCAAACCGGTGCACCAGATGCTGCACTCGGTCGGTCTTGATGCGCTGGCGACAGCTAACGACATGAACCGTAACGTACTCTGCACCTCGAACCCTTACGAGTCGCAGCTGCACGCGGAAGCGTACGAGTGGGCGAAGAAGATTTCTGAGCATCTGTTGCCTCGTACCCGCGCGTATGCGGAGATCTGGCTCGACCAGGAAAAAGTCGCCACTACTGATGAAGAACCGATCCTTGGTCAGACCTACCTGCCGCGTAAGTTCAAAACCACGGTAGTGATCCCGCCGCAGAACGATATCGATCTGCATGCCAACGACATGAACTTCGTGGCAATCGCCGAAAACGGCAAGCTGGTAGGCTTCAACCTGCTGGTGGGCGGTGGGCTTTCTATCGAACACGGCAACAAGAAAACCTACGCCCGCACGGCGAGCGAGTTTGGCTATCTGCCGCTGGAGCATACGCTGGCGGTGGCCGAAGCCGTCGTGACAACTCAGCGTGACTGGGGTAACCGAACCGATCGTAAAAATGCCAAAACCAAATACACGCTGGAGCGCGTGGGGGTTGAGACGTTTAAAGCGGAAGTGGAGCGTCGCGCGGGGATCAAATTTGAACCGATCCGTCCATATGAGTTCACCGGACGAGGCGATCGTATTGGCTGGGTTAAGGGCATTGATGATAACTGGCACCTGACGCTGTTTATCGAAAATGGTCGCATCCTTGATTATCCCGGGCGTCCGCTGAAAACCGGCCTGCTGGAGATCGCGAAGATCCACAAAGGCGATTTCCGCATTACGGCGAACCAGAATCTGATCATCGCCGGTGTACCGGAAAGCGAGAAAGCGAAGATCGAGAAGATCGCCAAAGAGAGCGGGTTAATGAATGCCGTCACGCCGCAGCGTGAAAACTCGATGGCCTGCGTGTCATTCCCGACTTGCCCGCTGGCGATGGCGGAAGCAGAGCGTTTCCTGCCGTCTTTTATCGACAACATCGATAATTTAATGGCGAAACATGGTGTCAGCGATGAGCATATCGTGATGCGTGTAACAGGCTGCCCGAACGGTTGTGGTCGCGCGATGCTGGCGGAAGTGGGCCTGGTGGGTAAAGCGCCGGGTCGCTACAACCTGCATCTTGGCGGCAACCGCATTGGGACACGTATCCCACGGATGTATAAAGAAAACATCACCGAGCCGGAAATCCTGGCGTCGCTTGATGAACTGATAGGGCGCTGGGCGAAAGAGCGCGAAGCGGGTGAAGGCTTCGGCGACTTTACGGTGCGTGCGGGCATCATTCGCCCGGTGCTCGATCCGGCGCGCGATTTGTGGGATTAACCATCAGCCCGGTCTTGTAGGCCTGATAAGAACGCGTGAGCGTCGCATCAGGCAAGGCAAACAGTGAGGAATCTATGTCCAAACTCGATCTAAACGCCCTGAACGAACTGCCGAAGGTAGATCGCATTCTGGCGCTGGCGGAAACTAACGCCGAACTGGAAAAACTGGACGCTGAAGGCCGCGTAGCCTGGGCGCTGGATAATCTGCCCGGTGAATATGTACTTTCTTCCAGCTTTGGCATTCAGGCGGCGGTGAGCCTGCATCTGGTGAATCAAATTCGCCCAGATATTCCGGTGATCCTCACCGATACGGGTTACTTGTTCCCGGAAACCTACCGCTTTATTGACGAGTTAACGGACAAACTCAAGCTCAACCTGAAAGTGTACCGTGCTACCGAAAGCGCAGCCTGGCAGGAAGCACGCTACGGAAAACTGTGGGAGCAGGGCGTTGAAGGCATTGAAAAGTACAATGACATCAACAAAGTCGAACCGATGAACCGGGCTCTGAAAGAACTTAACGCGCAAACCTGGTTTGCTGGCCTGCGCCGTGAACAATCCGGCAGTCGCGCCAATTTACCGGTGCTGGCAATTCAGCGTGGCGTATTTAAAGTGCTGCCGATTATCGACTGGGATAACCGAACTATTTATCAGTACCTGCAAAACATGGCCTGAAATATCACCCATTATGGGATGAAGGATATTTATCGGTCGGTGATACCCATACAACCCGTAAATGGGAACCTGGCATGTCGGAAGAAGAAACACGTTTCTTTGGCTTAAAAAGGGAATGTGGATTGCACGAAGGGTAAATATTGCCGGATAAATTAAACGCCTCTGTCAGAAATGATGGGGGCGTTTTTATTTTGCGAGCAGTATTCCTGATTTTAAACGTGAACGCCGCTGGAAGAATTATCAGGTATAGAATGGCGTCGGGTGCTTGAGGCTGTCTGGCGTTAAGCATTCGCGAGGTTCCAGATGGACAAAAGCCCCAGGCGATATTTCTATCAACCTGAGGCCAGCGTTCGAACCCAAACAATTCGAATGTTAGTCTCTTCTTTGCAGGGAGGCAAGACATGCTGACAAAATATGCCCTTGTGGCAATCATAGTGCTGTGTTTTACAGTACTGGGATTCACGCTGATGGTAGGCGACTCGTTGTGTGAGTTGAGTATCAGAGAACGTGGTATGGAGTTTAAGGCAGTTCTCGCTTACGAATCGAAGAAGTAGCCACCACGCGGGGGTAAAACCCCGCGTACTGAATTGTGATGGTTTGGTCTCCTGCACCCTTTTTTAATTTATATTGTTTATGTGGGTAATGACTCCAACTTATTGATAGTGTTTTATGTTCAGATAATGCCCGATGACTTTGTCATGCAGCTCCACCGATTTTGAGAACGACAGCGACTTCCGTCCCAGCCGTGCCAGGTGCTGCCTCAGATTCAGGTTATGCCGCTCAATTCGCTGCGTATATCGCTTGCTGATTACGTGCAGCTTTCCCTTCAGGCGGGATTCATACAGTGGCCAGCCATCCGTCATCCATATCACCACGTCAAAGGGTGACAGCAAGCTCATAAGACGCCCCAGCGTCGCCATAGTGCGTTCACCGAATACGTGCGCAACAACCGTCTTCCGGAGCCTGTCATACGCGTAAA
>NZ_MDGW01000152.1:0-5610 GCF_001712525.1 Shigella sp. FC1661 | reverse complement strand
GTACCGGGCTGAGAGGCGGTGTAAGTGAACTGTAGTTGCCATGTTTTACGGCAATGAGAGCAGAGATAGCGCTGATGTCCGGCAGTGCTTTTGCCGTTACGCACCACGCCTTCAGTAGCGGAGCAGGAAGGACATCTGATGGAAATGGAAGCCACGCAAGCACCTTAAAATCACCATCATACACTAAATCAGTAAGTTGGCAGCATTACCCTTGCGTAGAAAGATAATCCGCATATTAATCTGACCATCATTTTATATAAGACGGCATATTTAAACGCATTATACAATATGGGTTATCTTTCTTTTGTAAATTGTCCAACCCGATGCAATGGCTATTTTGTTATTATTTGATGAATAATATCAGTGCGTCATAATTCAAGTTAATAACCTTAAGGGATACCAGTTATATTTAAACTAAATTAAAGTAATGAATAATTTTTTTATAATATAAGGTAAATTAACAAAATGGCTTCGCATTTAACAATAACCGAATAGAAAACAACCATTTCGACATCAACAATCGCTTACATTCGCTTATATATTGACCACAACTGATACATCAGATTATGTGATGACTCGTGCTTAGATCAATTTTTGCAATCATTAGCAAAAAGATTAATAAACCATCTATATCAATTTATCCAACCTATTCTGCCGTTCAAGAAATCGCCGAACAGTTATTTTTAACAAATTTTTCTCTTCCCATTGACTTTCCCGGACACCTTGTCTGACCTAAGGTGCGCGAAAGCCACTTTTTCCTTCCTGAGTTATCCACAAAGTTATGCACTTGCAAGAGGGCCATTTTCACACTATCTTGCAGTGAATCCCAAACATACCCCCTATATATAGTGTTCTAAGCAGCTTCCCGTACTACAGGTAGTCTGCATGAAACTATTGCGGAAAGAATTCCAAAAACAGGTACGACATACATGAATCAGAATCTGCTGGTGACAAAGCGCGACGGTAGCACAGAGCGCATCAATCTCGACAAAATCCATCGCGTTCTGGATTGGGCGGCAGAAGGACTGCATAACGTTTCGATTTCCCAGGTCGAGCTGCGCTCCCACATTCAGTTTTATGACGGTATCAAGACCTCTGACATCCACGAAACCATTATCAAGGCTGCCGCAGACCTGATCTCCCGTGATGCGCCGGATTATCAGTATCTCGCCGCGCGCCTGGCGATCTTCCACCTGCGTAAAAAAGCCTACGGCCAGTTTGAGCCGCCTGCGCTGTACGACCACGTGGTGAAAATGGTCGAGATGGGCAAATACGATAATCATCTGCTGGAAGACTACACGGAAGAAGAGTTCAAGCAGATGGACACGTTTATCGATCACGACCGTGATATGACCTTCTCTTATGCTGCCGTTAAGCAGCTGGAAGGCAAATATCTGGTACAGAACCGCGTGACCGGCGAAATCTATGAGAGCGCCCAGTTCCTTTATATTCTGGTTGCCGCGTGCCTGTTCTCGAACTACCCGCGTGAAACGCGCCTGCAATATGTGAAGCGTTTTTACGACGCGGTTTCCACATTTAAAATTTCGCTGCCGACGCCAATCATGTCCGGCGTGCGTACCCCGACTCGTCAGTTCAGCTCCTGCGTACTGATCGAGTGCGGTGACAGCCTGGATTCCATCAACGCCACCTCCAGCGCGATTGTTAAATACGTTTCCCAGCGTGCCGGGATCGGCATCAACGCCGGGCGTATTCGTGCGCTGGGTAGCCCGATTCGCGGTGGTGAAGCGTTCCATACCGGCTGCATTCCGTTCTACAAACATTTCCAGACAGCGGTGAAATCCTGCTCTCAGGGCGGTGTGCGCGGCGGTGCGGCAACGCTGTTCTACCCGATGTGGCATCTGGAAGTGGAAAGCCTGCTGGTGTTGAAAAACAACCGTGGTGTGGAAGGCAACCGCGTGCGTCATATGGACTACGGGGTACAAATCAACAAACTGATGTATACCCGTCTGCTGAAAGGTGAAGATATCACCCTGTTCAGCCCGTCCGACGTACCGGGGCTGTACGACGCGTTCTTCGCCGATCAGGAAGAGTTTGAACGTCTGTATACCAAATATGAGAAAGACGACAGCATCCGCAAGCAGCGTGTGAAAGCCGTTGAGCTGTTCTCGCTGATGATGCAGGAACGTGCGTCTACCGGTCGTATCTATATTCAGAACGTTGACCACTGTAATACCCATAGCCCGTTTGATCCGGCCATCGCGCCAGTGCGTCAGTCTAACCTGTGCCTGGAGATAGCCCTGCCGACCAAACCGCTGAACGACGTCAACGACGAGAACGGTGAAATCGCGCTGTGTACGCTGTCTGCTTTCAACTTGGGCGCAATTAATAACCTGGATGAACTGGAAGAGCTGGCAATTCTGGCGGTTCGTGCACTTGACGCGCTGCTGGATTATCAGGATTACCCGATCCCGGCCGCCAAACGTGGAGCGATGGGTCGTCGTACGCTGGGTATTGGTGTGATCAACTTCGCTTACTACCTGGCGAAGCACGGTAAACGCTACTCCGACGGCAGCGCCAACAACCTGACGCATAAAACCTTCGAAGCGATTCAGTATTACCTGCTGAAAGCGTCTAATGAGCTGGCTAAAGAGCAAGGCGCGTGCCCGTGGTTTAACGAAACCACTTACGCGAAAGGGATCCTGCCGATCGATACCTATAAGAAAGATCTGGATGCCATCGCTAATGAGCCGCTGCATTACGACTGGGAAGCATTGCGTGAATCAATCAAAACGCACGGCCTGCGTAACTCCACGCTTTCTGCCCTGATGCCGTCCGAGACCTCTTCGCAGATCTCTAATGCCACTAACGGTATTGAACCGCCGCGCGGTTACGTCAGCATCAAAGCGTCGAAAGACGGTATTTTGCGCCAGGTGGTGCCGGACTACGAGCACCTGCACGACGCCTATGAGCTGCTGTGGGAAATGCCGGGTAACGATGGCTACCTGCAACTGGTAGGTATCATGCAGAAATTTATCGATCAGTCGATCTCTGCTAACACCAACTACGATCCGTCACGTTTCCCGTCAGGAAAAGTGCCGATGCAGCAGTTGCTGAAAGACCTGCTCACCGCCTACAAATTCGGGGTCAAAACGCTGTATTATCAGAACACCCGTGACGGCGCTGAAGACGCGCAGGACGATCTGGTACCGTCAATCCAGGACGATGGCTGCGAAAGCGGCGCATGTAAGATCTGATATTGAGATGCCGGATGCAGCGTGAACGCCTTATCCGGCCTACGGCTCGGATTTGTAGGCCTGATAAGACGCGCCAGCGTCGCATCAGGCACAGGATGCGGCGTAAAATGCCTTATCCGGCATTAAACTCCCAACAGGACACACTCATGGCATATACCACCTTTTCACAGACGAAAAATGATCAGCTCAAAGAACCGATGTTCTTTGGTCAGCCGGTCAACGTGGCCCGCTACGATCAGCAAAAATATGACATCTTCGAAAAGCTGATCGAAAAGCAGCTCTCTTTCTTCTGGCGTCCGGAAGAAGTTGACGTCTCCCGCGACCGTATCGATTACCAGGCGCTGCCGGAGCACGAAAAACACATTTTTATCAGCAACCTGAAATATCAGACGCTGCTGGATTCCATTCAGGGTCGTAGTCCGAACGTGGCGCTATTGCCGCTTATTTCTATTCCGGAACTGGAAACCTGGGTCGAAACCTGGGCGTTCTCAGAAACGATTCATTCCCGTTCCTATACTCATATCATTCGTAATATCGTTAACGATCCGTCTGTTGTGTTTGACGATATCGTCACCAACGAGCAGATCCAGAAACGTGCGGAAGGGATCTCCAGCTATTACGATGAACTGATCGAAATGACCAGCTACTGGCACCTTCTGGGCGAAGGCACCCACACCGTTAACGGTAAAACCGTAACCGTTAGCCTGCGCGAGCTGAAGAAAAAACTGTATCTTTGCCTGATGAGCGTTAACGCGCTGGAAGCGATCCGCTTCTACGTCAGCTTTGCTTGTTCCTTTGCCTTTGCAGAACGCGAATTGATGGAAGGCAACGCCAAAATTATTCGCCTGATTGCCCGCGACGAAGCCCTGCACCTGACCGGCACCCAGCATATGCTGAATCTGCTGCGCAGCGGCGCGGACGATCCTGAGATGGCGGAAATTGCCGAAGAGTGTAAGCAGGAGTGCTATGACCTGTTTGTTCAGGCAGCTCAACAGGAGAAAGACTGGGCGGATTATCTGTTCCGCGACGGTTCGATGATTGGTCTGAATAAAGACATTCTCTGCCAGTACGTTGAATACATCACCAATATCCGTATGCAGGCAGTCGGTTTGGATCTGCCGTTCCAGACGCGCTCCAACCCGATCCCGTGGATCAACACTTGGCTGGTGTCTGATAACGTGCAGGTTGCTCCGCAGGAAGTGGAAGTCAGTTCTTATCTGGTCGGGCAGATTGACTCGGAAGTGGACACCGACGATTTGAGTAACTTCCAGCTCTGATGGCCCGCGTTACCCTGCGCATCACTGGCACACAACTGCTGTGCCAGGATGAACACCCTTCCCTTCTGGCAGCGCTGGAATCCCACAATGTGGCGGTTGAGTACCAGTGTCGCGAAGGTTACTGCGGCTCCTGTCGCACACGCCTGGTTGCAGGTCAAGTTGACTGGATTGCCGAACCGTTAGCCTTTATTCAGCCGGGGGAAATTTTGCCCTGTTGTTGCCGGGCAAAAGGCGATATTGAAATCGAGATGTGAATTGGTTGTAGTGCCAGATACAACGCTTATGCGTCTTATCTGGCCTACAACGATTACATGGCGTAGTAATACGCTTTCACCTGCTCCCAGTCCGCTTTGGGGATTGGCTCCAGATATTTTTCCAGCTGGCGGAAGTCATGATTAATCGCTTTATCGCGACGCAAGCGGCGACGACTTTTCTCCAGGTCAAGAAAACCAGCTTCTGCCTTACCTTCTGTTTTCACATAGATATGGCGAACATAACAACAGCCATGCTGACGATTAATGCTATGCATTTTCTTAAACGCCAGCGCCACTGCTTTCAACATGGCTTGCCGTACTTCGTCAGAATAAGGCGATACTGCATGCTGGGCATACCAGTCAGCAATGCTGATGAACCCCGCCATATCTTCAGTCACCAGCAACGCTCGCCATTCATCCTCAATTTTCACCGCTTCACCAAAAACGATCTTAGGCACGATGACACCGGCCCGTTCCAGTTATTTAATTACCGCAACCTCACGGACAATCGTTGGTCGGCCGAACGGATAACGTACAGAATGAAACAGATGATGCGTCATGCGCTTTACATACAGCTTTTTGCCGTTGCGCTCGACGCATTGCACCCCGCTCATACCATTACGGCGATAGTTAGGCTCTTCAACCCAGTCGCCCTCTGTTGCCCACCAGTGATTAAATTCGTCGTACTTTGCTGAAACTGCCATACCCTATCGCCTGTCGTTTTTATTAACGACAATGACTATAGGTGGTTACCTGAGGAAAATCTGTAAGCGTGCAGCAAGAACCGTATTGACGGGGATGTGTTATTCAGTCGGCAGTGCTACGCGCCAGGGGAGCAGTTCGCCGACCCGGTTTATCGGCCAG
>NZ_MDGW01000151.1:0-5632 GCF_001712525.1 Shigella sp. FC1661 | reverse complement strand
GAAATAACTGGCTGGCTGCTACACCATGTTGCCGGGCAACGAGGGAGACCGTCATCCCCGGTTCAAAGCTCTGCTGAACAATTGCGATCTTTTCCTGTGTGGTACGCCGTCTGCGTTTCTCCGGTCCTAAGACATCAATCATCTGTACTCCAATGACTAGTCTAAAAACTAGTATTAAGACTATCACTTATTTAAGTGATACTGGTTGTCTGGAGATTCAGGGGGCCAGTCTACTGGGTATTTTGCGCTACGCGCTCATCAGTGACTTTCAACTGACCCACGTTAACCGCATCGGTATCCGCTGAACCAGCTGCGACGTTTGTGATCTGACGTTGACCATCCGCACTACCGACTGAGAATTCACCGACAGAGTTCTGCGGTGCGTCCATGTTGTAGGCGGTATAATTGGTTTGAGCGCCACGAGTGGTCGTAGAACCATTACCTATCGCAATACTGTTGACATGAATGACTTGCGCATTGCTACCAATGGCAATGCCGTTAAGTGCATTCGCGTCCACGTAGGCACCATAACCGATACCAATACCTTTATCGCCATTCACGATGGTTTTCGCACCCATTGCCAGCGAGTCAGTTCCCACTGCCAGTGAATCTTCTTCCGTTGAATTAGCGTGGAAGTATTTAGTCGGCGTGGTTGCGACCGCACCAATCGCATTCTGCAATTGACGAACCGTAACGGCGTCATGGGCTTCGGAACCATCGGCTACGTTGATGATTTGACGATATTTACCGTCATCACCGATAGACAATGCACCGAGCAGTTCGCCATCCGTGGTGTCGTAACCAATAACAACGCCATTTTCCGTTATGCTGGTGTCACGGGAGCCTTTGGCAATCACTCGGCTGGAAACAGAGCTGCTACCTAGGGCGATACCCGTATCAACGTCGCTGTAGCTGCCCTGACCAATAGCTACGCTGCTATCGCCTTTGGCGACAGAGTTATAACCTATAGCTGTAGCGCCAACACCCTGTGCGCTGGCGTCGTTGAACGCTAAGCCGTCGTCGTTAGTACGCACATAGTTAATACCCGCACCGTTTTCTTGGATATAGGTTGCGTCGGTGTTACCAGCGAGCTGATTGATAATTTGGGTGTTCTGCTCAATCATCATATTCGTCGCATTCAACTGAGAACCGTTCACTGCATCGGTACTGTCCTCACTAATACTGCCATTAGCGACATTAGTGATGATGCTGGCTTTACCGTCATGGCTGGCATTGTAGGCTCCAGCACCGCCATTGGCAGTCTCATCCCACAGCAGGGCGTTATCATCAAGCGCATCCAGGGCGTCACCGACGTTGTTGTACTCGGCGTTCGCAATGGTGTAAGTCGGTGCGGTGATGGTGCCGTCAGCGTTGACTTCTGCGTCACCATCCAGCGCATCAGCGATGTACTTATTGGTGGTATAGAGTTGTGAGCCGTTAATCGCGTCGCTGCTGGCAGCAGAGATTGCACCGTTAGCGACGTTAGTGATTACACTGGCAGTTTTATCTTTTCCATGAGCGGCGCTAAATGCACCATTTTCACCGGCGTCCGCATCCCAGAGCAGAGCGTCGTCAAGAGTGGTATCGATAGCATTCAGGGCATCACCGACATTATCGTAATCAGCATTAGCAATGGTGTACGTCGGCGCAGTGATGGTGCCGTCTGCATTGACTTCGGCACCACCCCCCAGCGCATCAACAACATAACTGCTCACGCCGTGGAGTTGTGAGCCGTTTACTGCGTCAGAACTGGAGTCTGAAATTTCACCATCTGCGACATCAGTGATCACGCTTGCGTCACCATTAGTACCGTGTTTGGCACTGAATTTACCTGCGGTGGCATCCCAAAGCAGAGCATCGCCGAGAGACGTGCTAAATGAGGAGTTAATCGCAGCCAGTGCATCGCCGACGTTATAATAATTTGTTTCACCGATTTTGTAGGTTGGACCGGTAAACACACCGTCAGTATTCACAGAAGCATTGCCGCCGAAGTAGGTGGCGATATTGCTGCTTAAGTCATAAAGCTGGCTACCGTTAATGGCATCGGAACTGGTTGCAGTGACTGTGCCGTCCAGGATATTGGTGATTTTGCTGGCGGTATTGTTGCCATGAGCTGCAGTGAAGACACCATTGTCCTTATCCCATTTCAGCGCATCCTCACCAAGATTAGTCACCGTCTCAGTCAGATTAGAGATGTTGGTGGTGTTAGTGGCGATATTGGTGGTATTCGTCGCCACGGCATCGTTGGTGGTTTTCAGCTGAGAGCCGTTAACGGCATCGGTGCTGCCAGTCGTCAGGTCGCCATCTTTAACGTTGGTGATTTTGCTGGTGGTCTCGGTGCCATGAGCTGCCGTGAATACACCATTGTCCTTATCCCATTTCAGCGCATCCTCACCAAGATTAGTCACCGTCTCAGTCAGATTAGAGATGTTGGTGGTGTTAGTGGCAATATTGGAAGTGTTATTGGCGATATTGGTGGTATTCGTCGCCACAGCATCGTTGGTGGTTTTCAGCTGAGAGCCGTTAACAGCATCAGTGCTGTCAGCCGTCAGGTCGGCATCTTTAACGTTGGTGATTTTGCTGGTGGTATCCTGGCCGTGAGCTGCACTGAATGCCTTTTTAGTTTCGTTCCAGAGCAGGGCATCAGCCTGAAGGTCACCAACGGAATCCGTCAGGTTGGTGATATTGGTGGTATTGGTGGCAATATTTGCCGTATTCGTGGCAATGTTGCTGGTATTAGTAGCGATATTGGCGGTGTTGGCTTCGACATCGTCATTGGTAGCTTTCAGTTGGGAACCGTTAACCGCATCCTTACTGGAGGCTGAAATCGTGCCATCCGCAACATCGGTGATTACGCTGGCAGTTGGGCTACTAGTACCATGAGCAGCGCTGTATTTGCCTTTGGTTTGGTCCCATTGCAGGGTGTTTTCATCAAGTACAGCGAGCGCAGCCCCTACGTTATTTTTGCTACCATTTTTTAAATTGTAGGTTGGTGCTGTAACAGTACCGTCATCAACATCTACTGCAGCCCCTCCTCCAAGCCTTTTTGCTACCGAGTCGCTAATGGCATAAAGCTGTGAACCATTAATGGCATCGTAACTGTCAGACTTGATCGCGCCATTTTTCACATTAACGATCTTGCGTTTTAATGAACTATTGCCGACAGAGACGGTATTGTCTAAATCCGCAATGGAATCTGCGCCCAGCGCGACAGAGTTAATACCGTTGGCACTGCTATTACTACCAAGCGCAAGACTCTTATCACCAGTTGCATTACTGGCTGTGCCTAAGGCAATGGTGTTTAAGCCTCTCGACTGGCTACCATTACCCAGAGCGATGGCATCCACGCCATCAGCTTTGTTGCCCTGGCCTATGGCGATTGCATTATCTGCCAGAGCCTGGCTGCCATTTCCTAATGCGATAGTATTGACTTTATCGGCAAGGCTTCCGAACCCCATTGCCATGCTATTAGTCCCTTTTGCCTTCGCATTATTGCCAATAGCAGTTGCATTTTCAGCGGCTTCGGTCTCAGCACCTATCGCAATAGCGTTCGCTGCGCTGGCAAGTGATTGTCTGCCAAATGTGAGGCTGTCAGTACCGCTAGCTACACTGCTACGCCCCAGGGCAATTGCGTTTTCTTCAGATGCGACGCTACTTGCTCCCAGCGCCATTGAATACGCTTTTGACGCATTGGCGGTGTCGCCAAGAGCAATACTCATAATCTCAGTAGCTTTAGTGGCATTTCCCAGGGCAATGGCGTTTGCTCCTTCCGCTTTGGAAGAGTCCCCCATAGCAATAGACAATTTACCCAATGCTTTTGAATAACGGCCGAGGGCCATTGAGTATTGGCCCAATGAATACGAAGAGGCACCCAGTGCTATACTTCTATCGCCTTCTGATATTGCACTAACCCCAAAGGCCATTGATGCACCACCAATCGCATGGGTTTTTGACCCGATGGCAGAGCTATATTGGCCTTCAGCTATAGCGTCATAACCCACAGCAGTACTGGAACCACTGGTGTTCATAAAAGTATTTGCTTTCGCCCCTTTGCCTATAGCAACCCAGCCGTCGCCAGCTGATCCACTACCGTAATCAACACCCTGACCGTTGTCATTCCCGGCATTCGCCAATGCCCCAAACGACGACAACATTCCACCCGCAACCAGCGCAGAAATTAACAGCTTACTGCGCCCAGATTTCTTGCCACGGCTTTTTGCCGTTTCGCTGGTAACAGTATAATTCCCTGTCGCAGGGTTCCAGAGAACTTTAAATATTTTGTTCATTAATGATGCTCGCTATTCCTTGTTATAAGCGTACTAACTGCATTTATTTTTTGCTTCTTTTCTGCCGATTTTCAGCAGAGGGAAGATTGTCGAACTGAATATTTTCCATGTTGATGGCTAACTTCAGATATCCCAGGTTATTGGGCGATACACCCTTCAGGGTCAAATTAATGTCTTGCCATTGACCTGGTAATAATTTCAATGTGGATTTCATTGATGTGTTGAAAAGTAATTGTTGCCACCGGGCAAACTCTTTGGCATCGACAGGTTTTTCACCACCCCATGTCGCATTAAAACCAATATTTGAGATAGGTGTACTTAATAAGTTGACCAGTGAAATATGAATAACACTGCCATTCTCTGTGGCGTCAATGGATAACACTCGACCCGCTAAAGCCACCGAACCATTGTTCAGGATGAAATACTTCGTTTTTGCTGGGTTAAACTCGGTAAAAATAAAAGTGTTTTGTTGATCTTTAACGGATTTAATTACGTGAGTTAAAGTCTTTGTACTGCTTATTATGCCAGTTTGTTGTTTTTGAATAGTTTCCAGTTGACTCTTTAGCTATGCTTGTTGTTTTTCAAGTAGATCAATTTTATTGTTATGTTCTTCTTGTTGTTTCAATAAACTACTTTCTGGCTTGCCTTCTTCAATGTAGTCACATCCCGTTAATGCGCAGAGAACTGAAACAGTGACAGCACTGAAAAAAATCTTCTTCAAGTTCATGTAAAAATCCTTATTTCCTCCGACCAGCGATCAATGCCGGTAGAGTTGTCCATTGTATTATTGGTGATTTATGTTGCTTTACATTAATGACAGTGATGTGTGTCGATTAAATATTGTTTTAAGCATTCATCATAAAAATGTATCATTCGTTTCAAAAGATGTCTGTGTTTGTATGAATATATTATTTTTGTGGATTCTAATGATGATTATTAATAAATGTCAAATATGAAAGAAACCATGTCTGGGAAAAAATTTACAGATAATTTATTGTATGAATATGATGATTAAAATATCACAATTAAATCCGAAAAAAAGAGACGTAACTGCTTGTTAATTAATAAATGATATCTTCGGTAATGACTCCAACTTACTGATGGTGTTTTATGTTCAGATAATGCCCGATGACCTTGTCATGCAGCTCCACCGATTTTGAGAACGACAGTGACTTCCGTCCCAGCCTTGCCAGATGTTGTCTCAGATTCAGATTATGTCGCTCAATGCGCTGAGTGTAACGCTTGCTGATAACGTGCAGCTTTCCCTTCAGGCGTGATTCATACAGCGGCCAGCCATCCGTCATCCATACCACGACCTCAAAGGCCGACAGCAGGCTCAGAAGACG
>NZ_MDGW01000150.1:0-5637 GCF_001712525.1 Shigella sp. FC1661 | reverse complement strand
TTAATGCCATTTTCAAGAGCAAGTTTTGAGATGGATATCCCGGGTTCACAGGAGGCAGCAACGAGCTGCTGTTTAAATTCGGGAGGATAATTAGGGCAGCCTTTTCGCCTGCCGGGATTCACATTTTTCTGCATATCTGACACTTTGGTTCCCACTACTTATTTGGTGGACACCACTTTGTCTAATTCGTCAGATTCTGACCAGACGGTTCAGGCTGTACGCTTACACAGCGTCCGCTTAAAGTGAAAGATATTCCTTTCCCTGGGCTACGCGAGCAATTACAGAAAACAGGGGATGAAATCCCTGATGTTGGCGAAGATTATACGTTACAGCAACCCGAAGATATTCGTGGACGCGTAGCGTTCGGCGCGTTGCCCTGGTTGATGCACGACCAGCCTTTCGTTCAGGGACTTACGGCATGTGCAGAAATTGGTGAGGCGATGGCTCGGGCGGTCGTAAAACCTGCATCCCGTGCACGTCGGCGTCTTTCGTTTGATTAAAGGTAAAGCTATCAGCACTCAACAAACTGATGCTGTTCATTAAGACGATAGCGGACTCCGGTTCGAATATTGTTTTCACCTTCAATGGCGACGGCGAAGCGAACTCTTTCGCCGTCATGATATGCCAGTGCGGCGCTTCCCCCTGGCCCGAGAATAATTGAGTCGACCACGCCCGTGCTCACTACCGTTGAATTTTCACCGCTGGCAATGATGTGTACATTGTCGCCGCTGTTGGCAATTCTGGCGTTTGCGCCAAAGCTGGCGATTTGCACCAGGTCACCATTACTGGCGACATGACACCGTTCACCCAATGTACAAACGCGTACTCGCATTCCGGTATTCGCAATCCGACTACTATCTCCAGCGCTGCTTATCCGCGAAGAATTACCGGTTACAGCAACCCGTGCGCGTTCACCGGAGCTGCCAATGTGACTGTTAAAGCCGACACTTCCAATCCGCACGCTATAACCCATACTGGCAATTTGCGCGGCATACCCAGCGATTGCGATTCGGGCGTTATCCTCACAACAGCCGATGCGAGCATGATCGTCGCTGCGGGCAAACTGACTGCAAAATGGTATCTCTCCGGGGTCTGTGGCCAGTTTTTGCATAGAGGAAACTTCCTGATGCGCGAAGTTTTCATCCGCCAGCCATTTTTTCCACGCATACTCAACCAGACTCTCCGCCCAGTCCGTATATCCTTCCTCAATCAGTGCATGATGAATATCGGCATAACTACCGCCGCGTCGGAAATGGCGCAGGAACCAGCGATACATCACCGCTCCGATACGCCATTCTCGCAGGTCTGCTCGTGTAATGATCATTCGTTAGTGCCGGTGATAGCCATCGACCATGCTTTTAAAGGTTTCGTGTGGCGTACGCCCCGTGGTGCAAAGATAAAGATGTCCGAAGATAAAAAAGAGGCTTATAAATGCCAGAGCAAAATGCGCCTGCAATAACCAGTATCTTACGCCAGGAAACACATCTCCCACGGCTTGCGGATAGAGACACAACAGCCCCGTCAATAGTAACAACGGCAGCAATCCATACATGACACCAACATAGGCGACCTGCTGTAAGGGATTAAATTTAGACTGTGTTGTTGCCGGGAAAGGATGTTCTTCCCCCTGCATAATGCCAAACAAATAAAATCGCGTTTGTTTTGCCGCTCGTTCCAGCCACCCCTGACGACGAATGCGATAGTGGTGACCATTATCCCCAACGGCATTGATCAGCACAAAGCCGAGCCAGCATGCCAGTAACAAAAATCCGCAAACTTCATGCACCGCAACCAGACTTTTAACCGCAGTTGCGCCCACCATCGCAAAGTGATTTATCAGCCCACTTGCCAGCAACAATACAAAGAGTAACGCATTCGACCAGTGCCATAATCTGACCGCTTTGCTGTAAAGATAAACCTTCTCACCATGATCGGTGGCTGATTTCTTCACGCCACGAGCACGAAGCAAGGCGTGCAGCCCCAGCACCAACCACATCCCAACCAGCAATACTCCGGCAATGATCAACCACACCGGCCAAAATTCGGGAGTGAACTGTGGCACATAGTTCGCTAACTGGCTCTGAAACTGTTCAGCATGTTGCGACGGGTTCATACATTTTCCTTTTTAATCAAATGTTGACCGAACCGGCGATACAGATGCGGTTTCCCGGCACCAGGTAGCTGATATTGATAGTATTTATTATCCTGCAACCACGCCTGAATTTCTGGGCTATCTTCGCGACCAAAGATCAATGCGTGTTCCGGACAGGCGCTGACGCAAATGGGCGGAAAGCCTTTTGCCAGTCGGGACTCAGCGCAGAAATCACATTTATCTGCCACTTTAGTGACAGGGTTAAGGTAGCGAACCTGGTACGGACAAGCGCCAATGCAATAACTGCAGCCGATGCACTGCGATTTTTCTACCCGCACGAGCCCCTGCTCATCACGCCACGATGCCCCCGTCGGGCAAACGTCGATGCACGGAGCATCTTCGCAGTGCTGACATGACTGGCGAAAAAAGTGATACTGCGTTTCGTTGTCGTTATCGGTGACTGGAATGTGTGCTATCGATAAACGGCTTCCCTGAGCGGGGACGTGGTTAGTTTTACGGCATGCGCGGGCGCAAATATTACAGCCATTGCACCGTGACTCGTCATGAATCATGGCATACCGAACTTCCTTTTCTTGCCTCGTGTTCGCTAACAGAGAAGACGCAGAACCAGTAAAAAAGATTACTGTTCCCATCCCCAGAACAAATTTGCGTCGAGTGAAGGACATCTGATTATCCCCTAATGCAGTGGCTGCAACTGTCCACCCTATCCATGACATCTCCCTGAAATTTCAGGGGTTCTGAAACTGCTCTACCTCGAACCATTCGCATAAGCCATAAGCCTTGCCATAGGTCATAAATCGCTCACTAAACAAGTACAACTCCGCCGTCGATGACTCCACCTGCCGTATATCGGCATATTCAGGTGCAACATCCATCGCGGCGATCGCGGCTTCAATCTGCGCTTCCTGGAAGTAATATGGCGCTTGCATCAGCATGGCGACTTTGTAAGGACGAGGATATGTCTGGCACTCAAAACGAACGGCGTGTGCAATGGCGCGACAAATGTCCTGCTCCACAACTTGCAAAGACATCGCCGCGTAGTTTTCACTCATGGCCTGCGTTGAGTAATAGTAATCATCCTGGCTTCCCGTCATACAAGCGATATCAGCGTAGTCTCCGTTCTGCTTAATGCTTTCCAGCAAAACTGACAGCTCCTCTTCTGCAACCGAATAGGGTGGCGAGAGAAACACGGCGCGCGCCACCAGCTGCCCAGCCGCAGAATGCTGGCGAATGAACTCTGCCAGGATTTCAGCCGGTTCTGGTTCGGTTACCGTATCAACGGGGTGACGCATCCCCTGTAACCATTGCCGCTTCGCCTCGTCAACTTCGCTGACTTTCGCTAACGGCAATTCATCCCGATGGTTCATCTCACCCATTCCTTACACAGGCAGTAGATTGTGTGCTGCCAGATCGGCGGCAATATCTTCCAGCCCCAGACGCTGCAATGTTTCGCGGGTGGGACTACCAAGCTGTGGGTCCCAGCCCATTTCTTTGTAGAACATCGTGAGCGAAGCATGCATATCGTCACGATCCATTTTGTCAGTACCTTCAGTAAAGACCGGGATCTGCGGATCCTTGTCGAATACCCAGGAACAGATAAGATCGTGTTCATTACGCATATCTTTGGTTTGCATAAGTTTTACCGTGTAGGCACGATGCAACGTAAAGATACGCTCTGCAGCTAAATCTAATTTTTCCTGAGTCATCTCTTCGCCGGTGATCGCTTTGAAGAATTTGGCTTCAAGCGCCAGATCGCCCCGGTAATTACGGCTTTTCAGCGGCGAAACGGTCATTGGCCAGACCCAGTTACACAGGGTGACGGCGTTATGCAAACAGACCCGCAACAGCGACCACTTAGCATATTTAATTTTTGCGTCATTGATTGGCGTGTAGTTTTTGGTTTCATCGTAGGCATCTTCAGAACCAAAAAGCTCTTTCGCCACTTCACGTTGCAGTTTCAATGGCAAGCCGGAACCAATAAAGTTGATATGGGTATGTGTCATGCAGTCACGGTTGAACATACAGTTAACAATGGAACCGACCTGCGCTGACGCTTCATTGGCATGGTGAACCGGATAGCCAAACGGCGACCAGAGTTTATTTTTCGCGTAGCCCCAGTACTCTTCACCCAAATTCCAGCGTTCTGCGATGGCATATGAACCATCAGCCAGGTGACTCAGCTCACCCACACGATGCGCCAGACGGTAGTAAAAATCTTTAATGAAATTAACGTCACCCGCTTCCAGTTGATCCCAGTGAATTTCCGCATACTCTTCAGCAGGCAGAACACGCTTGAACACCCCTTTGCTGTAACAATAAGTAAAGTCGCGATGCAACTGCCCGTAGTTACACCATAGGCCGTAGTCATCGAACAAATTCAGACCAACCAAGTTACCAATCACACGGCCATCGTCTTTATCTTCAAAATCTTTCGGACCGTTCGGAAAGATGGTGGTATGGACAAAGTTGGCTACACAAGTGTTACCACCTGTGCTGGGCACGCCAAACTCTTTCACCCGAGGAATATTCATTTGGGTCATACAACGGATCGGGCAAGAGTGGCAGCCACTCATTTTTACTGTGTATTTCTCTGCCGCCGGACCTAAGTCAAAAACGGATTTATAGGTACGAAAGCCGACCGTGTTCTGATTGCCTGGCGGAATTTCCCCCGTTTCAATCGGACCACCTTCAGCCGCGCCCCAAAACAGCCCTTTACGTGCTGTCCAACGTGACTTGGGATCTGAATACTCTGCCCACGATTGCGGCGTACTTGGCACGACATGGTTGTTATTCGCACCAATAAGTTCAGTCATCATGTAATCGTTGAGACGCTTCATCTCCTGACGATCGGCAATGTTGACCCCTTTCGTCCCTTCAACCGCAATCGCTTTCAGGTTTTTCGAACCCATAATTGCGCCAGTTCCCGCACCGCCGCTGTGGTTACGGCTATTCAACATGCCAGAGAGAGGAACAAGGTTTTCCCCAGCCTGACCAATAGCCGCCACACAGGTTTCCGGACTGGTCAATCGACAAATTTCTTCCGTCGTTGCGCGCGTCCCTTTTCCCCATAAGAAATCGGCTTTTTCCAGGCTAACTTTGTCATCTTTAATCTTCAGCCATACCGGTGATTTCGCCTTCCGGTGATGCTGCCAACTTACTGATTTAGTGTATGATGGTGTTTTTGAGGTGCTCCAGTGGCTTCTGTTTCTATCAGCTGTCCCTCCTGTTCAGCTACTGACGGGGTGGTGCGTAACGGCAAAAGCACTGCCGGACATCAGCGCTATCTCTGCTCTCACTGCCGTAAAACATGGCAACTGCAGTTCACTTACACCGCTTCTCAACCCGGTACGCACCAGAAAATTATTGATATGGCCATGAATGGCGTTGGATGCCGGGCAACTGCACGCATTATGGGCGTTAGCCTCAACACGATTTTACGTCACTTAAAAAACTCAGGCCGCAGTCGGTAACCTCGCGCATACAGCCGGGCAGTGACGTCATCGTCTGCGCGGAAATGGACGAAC
>NZ_MDGW01000149.1:0-5751 GCF_001712525.1 Shigella sp. FC1661 | reverse complement strand
CAGGGCAATTAACAGTTATGGCCAGCAGGGCGAACCGGCCACCACCACCTTCCGGATTAACGCGCCAGCAAAACCCGCCACCATTGAACTGACGCCGGGGTATTTTCAGATAACAGCGGTACCGCGTCTTGCGGTGTATGACCCGACGGTACAGTTTGAGCTCTGGTTTTCGGAGGCAAAAATCGCAGACACATCTCAGGTGGAAACCTCTGCCCGTTATCTGGGGACCGGCAGTCAGTGGAGTGTATCTGGCCCGCACATTAAGCCCGGGAAGGATTTCTGGTTTTACGTGCGCAGCGTCAACCTGGTGGGGAAATCTGCTTTTGTGGAGGCCAGTGGACGGGCCAGCAATGATGCAGAAGGGTATCTGGGGCTGTTTCGGGAAAAAATAGGAAAACTGCATCTGGCTCAGGGGCTGTGGGAGCTGATAGACAACAGCCAGCTTGCGGATGAGATGGCGGAGATGAAGACCACCATCACCGAAACCCGCAATGAAATCACACAGACGGTCAGTAAAACGCTGGAGGAGCAGAGCGCCACCATACAGCAGATACAGCGCGTGCAGAAGGACACAAATGATGACCTTGCTGCACTTTACATGCTGAAGGTACAGAAAACAAAAAATGGCATACCCTATGTTGCCGGTATTGGAGCGGGGATTGAGGATACTGATGGCCAGCCCCTGAGCAACATACTGCTGCTGGCTGACCGTATTGCGATGATTAACCCGGAGGACGGCAACACCACGCCGTTATTTGTGGCGCAGGGGAATCAGTTGTTCATGAACGATGTGTTCCTGAAGCGGCTGTTTGCGGTGAGTATCACCTCGTCCGGCAATCCCCCGACGTTTTCCCTGACGCCGGAGGGCAGGCTGACCGCAAGAAATGCTGATATCAGCGGTAACGTGAATGCGAACTCCGGGACGCTCAACAACGTCACGATTAACGAGAACTGCCGGGTTCTTGGAAAACTGTCCGCGAACCAGATTGAAGGCGATCTCGTTAAAACAGTGGGTAAGGCTTTTCCGCGGGACTCCCGGGCACCGGAGCGGTGGCCATCAGGGACCGTTACCGTCAGGATTTATGACGATCAGCCTTTTGACCGGCAAATTGTTATTCCGGCGGTGGCATTCAGCGGCGCTAAGCATGAGAGAGAGCATACTGATATTTACTCCTCATGCCGTCTGATAGTGCGGAAAAACGGTGCTGAAATTTATAACCGTACCGCGCTGGATAATACGCTGATTTACAGTGGCGTTATTGATATGCCTGCCGGTCACGGTCACATGACGCTGGAGTTTTCGGTATCAGCATGGCTGGTGAATAACTGGTATCCCACAGCAAGTATCAGCGATTTGCTGGTTGTGGTGATGAAGAAAGCCACCGCAGGCATCAGTATCAGCTGAATTTTATAACCCATATACGGGCGCCAGAAATGGCGCCTTTTTTATTGCAGAAAAGCGAGAGGTAATTATGCGTAAAGTTTGTGCAGCCATTTTGTCCGCAGCCATCTGTCTGTCCGTATCCGGTGCGCCTGCATGGGCGTCTGAACATCAGTCCACACTGAGCGCGGGGTATCTTCATGCCCGTACGAACGCTCCCGGCAGCGATAATCTGAACGGGATTAACGTGAAATACCGTTATGAGTTTACGGACGCGCTGGGGCTGATTACGTCCTTCAGTTATGCCAATGCTGAAGATGAGAAAAAAACGCACTACAGCGATACCCGCTGGCATGAAGATTCCGTTCGTAACCGCTGGTTCAGCGTAATGGCGGGGCCGTGAATGAATGGTTCAGCGCGTATGCGATGGCGGGTGTGGCTTACAGCCGTGTGTCGACTTTCTCCGGGGATTATCTCCGCGTAACTGACAACAAGGGGAAAACGCACGACGTGCTGACCGGAAGTGATGACGGTCGCCACAGCAACACGTCTCTGGCGTGGGGGGCTGGCGTGCAGTTTAACCCGACCGAATCCGTGGCCATTGATATTGCTTATGAAGGTTCCGGTAGTGGCGACTGGCGCACTGACGGTTTCATCGTGGGTGTCGGCTATAAATTCTGATTAGCCAGGTAACACAGTGTCATGACAGCCCGCCGGTTCAGGCGGGCTTTTTTGTGGGGTGAATATGACAGTAAAGATTTCTGGTGTACTGAAAGACGGCACAGGAAAACCGGTACAGAACTGCACAATCCAGCTGAAAGCAAAACGTAACAGTACCACGGTGGTGGTGAACACGCTGGCCTCAGAAAATCCGGATGAAGCCGGGCGTTACAGTATGGACGTTGAGTATGGTCAGTACAGCGTTATTCTGTTGGTGGAGGGATTCCCGCCGTCACATGCCGGGACTATCACCGTGTATGAAGATTCTCAACCCGGTACGCTGAATGATTTTCTCGGTGCCATGACGGAGGATGATGCCCGTCCGGAGGCACTGCGTCGCTTTGAACTGATGGTGGAAGAGGTGGTGCGTAACGCAGAGGAGGCGAAGAAGAATGCCGGAGAGGCGGAGACGTCAGCGAGGAATGCCGGCATATCAGCCAGTCAGGCAGAAGAGAGCGCTGCAAATGCTGACACTTCAGCAGGGGATGCATCGGAGTCAGCCCGGCAGGCGGCAGAAAGTGCAGCCTCAGCAAAGCAGTCAGAGGAGGCGTCCTCGTCCTCGGCCTCTGCGGCCGCTCAAAAAGCCAGTGAGTCATTACAAAGTGCAACAGATGCTGAGTTGTCAAAAAAGACGGCAGAAAGTGCAGCCGGTAATGCAGTCAGGGATGCAACGACCGCAACAGAAAAAGCCCGGGAGTCAACAGAAAGCGCACAGTCAGCGGAACAAAGCAGGATAGCGGCGGAAGAGGCCGTAAACCGAATCCCCACCGTGGTGGGACCTCCCGGGCCAAAGGGGGAACCGGGGCCCGCGGGTCCTCAGGGGCCGAAGGGAGACACAGGAGCCCCCGGGCAAGGAACAGAACTGCTTACTACTGCCAATACATGGACTCAGGCACAAACTTTTAATGGTGGTATTAATGGCAATTTGACGGTGACCGGAAACGGCTCATTTAACGATATTCAGATCCGTTCGGATAAACGCAACAAGCGAAATCTGGTAAAACTGGATAATGCGTTAGATCGTCTGGAGGCACTTACTGGTTATCTTTACGAGATACAGTACTCTGCCGACGGTTGGCAAACGTCGGTTGGTTTAATTGCTCAGGATGCACAAAAAGCATTGCCTGAACTGGTAACTGAAGACGCAGACGTTATATCTGGTGAAAAACGTCTGCGTCTTAACTACAACGGCATAATTGCATTGTTAGTCGAGGGCTTTAAAACACTTCGTCATGAGATTAAAGAACTCCGGGAGAAGTAAACGACAGCTGTTGTAGTTTCTGGTTTCTACTGAATTTAAATTGTGGGGTGACACTCACCCCACGCATTCAGAAGGGGGAGATGAGATGGGGGTAACATCGGGATGGGTAGGCTCTTCGGCTAAGAGCGAAACAGGTGAGCAGTGGATGGGAGCCGCCGGAACCAAACTGGGACTGAGTAAACCTTTTATGATGAGCCAAATGGTTGGGCGAACTATGGGCTGTAAAATTGCAACTGAGTACTATAAATGGAAATCCTCTGACAAGGTTGATAACTGGGGCGCAGTTGGCGCTGACTGGCCTTTAGAAGAAAAAAGTAAAGGTACAATTACAAACGCCGCAAGCTGCGGATCAGGGAGGCTGGTAGGGGCTGTCGTTACACTTTCTCACTTTTTGACGAACTCTACACCGACAGCTGCTGTTTATTTAGCCGGTGGTAAAGCAGGTAATATCACCGTAAACGTAGGTGGTGCTACACAAACCATGATTTATCAGGGCGTTGTTAGTGGGTTCCAGTATTACTGGTCAGGTTCTGTTAGTTCCGCTTTCGTGGAGGCAATGAAAAAGACGGGAGTACCCCAGGATCTAAAAATTAGTTAAATGGTAAATAAATAATTTTAAAAACTTCACGTTCTACATACCGGAGACGCCGGATATATAGGATATTGTTTTAAGTTGCCAGAGAAATTTTTCCGGACGGATGCTGATAATAATGATGTGCCAATGACGGCAGCATCATGGATGGCACTGAGTGAAGCGACAGAGCAGGCGATGTTTGCGAAGGGAGTGGAGATTAATACACGGCAGTTGCAGATGAAAGCCGAGGTTGAGGCGCTGACAGACCTGAAGGCGATCCGCAGTTATGTTGTCGGATGGCCTGCTGGCTGAATAAAAAAACGGGACCACGACCAGTCCCGGAACCATGAGTTTTAGGGTATTAGTTTGTTATCATAGTTAGCGTGCTAAGTATGCCATGTCAGGTTGATTAGTGAAGTGATGTTGTTCGCATTTTTGCACGGCGGAGAATATTCAGATTTTTGGAAATCCATATTTTTCCCGTGCGCGATTACATGCTTCATTTACGATGCTATTTTCGCCGGACATTGCGAATTCCCTGCATGTGGACGGTTTTTGTAAACAGAGCAATATGCGTTTTCTCCGGGGGGGCCGGCAAGAGCGCCACATCGGGGATTTTTCTGATTGGTGCCGCGCATACAGCGATGAAAAGGAGATATTTGCTCAGTGAGACTGACCGAAACCTTTCCGCCAGCATCGTCAGCTTCTGCCCAGTAAAAAGAGACGCGGAAAATGCACAACAGGCACCACACGTCATGCATGGATTCAGATTGCTCATAATTCACCAGTACAGCTATAAATCGTAAAGAGAACAGCGGTACATCGTATGTAAGAACGTACCGCGGCTGGCTGGTGAACTTCCGATAGTGCGAGTATTGAATGATTTCCAGCCGTTACAGATTTTACGTGCTAATTAGTGAACAAACCACTCGTCAGCAGACTCCCAGGTATCTTTCAGAGTTTCCTGAACAAAAGTTTTAGCTGAATCTTTATCGGCGGTGCGCGTAACAGAAAGGCCATCGTTGCTGGTAGCTTTTACGATCACCTCTACATCGTCATAACGTTTACTGATGCGTCGGGTTAATTCTTCCTTTAACGCATCCACAGCACCGGTTGGCATTTTAGTCATTTTTTCTTTGGCTATGCAGATTTCAATACGCATAAAAGTCCCTCTACACTGTGTTTGTATACAGTATCATTTTAACTGTATGGATAAACAGTATCAAGGGTGAAGGAAAGTGATTTTTTGGGGCATGCATGGGGCAAAAATATTTGTTGTGGGGCATTTTGGGGCATGATTGGGACACTTTGTTACATATGAACTTTGCCGATTTTTATATGACATGGAAATACAACGCTTTGATTCTTCTAAATAAAAAACATGCTCTTGGGCGTTCTTTAGTGATTTTTAAAAATTCCGTATCACGCAGTTAAAGTGGCGGGCATACTCTTCAAGGCTGGTGATCCCCAACCGGGTAATGACTCCAACTTATTGATAGTGTTTTATGTTCAGATAATGCCCGATGACTTTGTCATGCAGCTCCACCGATTTTGAGAACGACAGCGACTTCCGTCCCAGCCGTGCCAGGTGCTGCCTCAGATTCAGGTTATGCCGCTCAATTCGCTGCGTATATCGCTTGCTGATTACGTGCAGCTTTCCCTTCAGGCGGGATTCATACAGTGGCCAGCCATCCGTCATCCATATCACCACGTCAAAGGGTGACAGCAAGCTCATAAGACGCCCCAGCGTCGCCATAGTGCGTTCACCGAATACGTGCGCAACAACCGTCTTCCGGAGCCTGTCATACGCGTAAA
>NZ_MDGW01000148.1:0-5776 GCF_001712525.1 Shigella sp. FC1661 | reverse complement strand
TCTTTGCTCTGCCGCCGATTATCCGTCTGACCATTCTGGGGCACATGTAGGGCGGATAAGGCGTTCACGCCGCATCCGCCAGTGGCGCGGTGCAGTTGCCGGATGCAACGCTTGCCGCGTTTTATCCGGCCAGGAGGATTGCACATGTAGGGCGGATAAGGCGTTTACGCCGCATCCGCCAGCAGTTGCAAATTATTGCTTACGGAAAAAATCGTTATACAACATATACAAATGCGCGGCACTCCAGGAGAAATTTGGTGCGCCTTGCTGCGCGCCAGTCAGCGGGTTGTAATTCTCCTGAATTGGGCCATCGGCGGTTAATCCTTTGGCGTGCCGGAAGAACGTATCCGCCAGCTTCAGGGCATCATCACGATAACCGTAACGCTCCATCCCTTTCAGAGCAAACCAGAACTGATCCACCCATACGCGCCCGCGCCAGTAGATATCAGCGCCAAAAGCCGGATTGGTTAACGCCGCCGTTCCCAGCGGGACAAAGGTGTTGAACTCTTTAGGATCGAGCATCACCTTCACCACCGCGTCGGCATTGGCCTGCGTTGCCGCACCGTTAAACAGCGGCGACCAGCCTTCCGGCCCTTTACCGCGCTCAACAATCGGTTTGCCCGCGCAGCCGTTCGCCAGTGGTTTATCTTCAATACGTACGTCATAGTAGAACTGGGTAGTCGGGTCGAACATACAGGTGTTGATGTAGTCCGCGAGCTGCTGTGCCAACTGGCGATAGCGTTTGGCCTCTTCTGGCTTACCGAGGATGGTTGCCATCTCCGCCAGATAATGGTTATCGCTGTACATATAGCTGGCCTGATCCACCGACTCCTGCAATAGCGAGTAGCCCAGCAACGTTCCGTCCTGACTGCGGTTTTCGGCGAATTTCACCGTCCAGTCGCTACGTTTGCCACCATTAGCGACATATTTATCCAACTGTTCTTTGTCGATAAAACCAAAGACGGCGGCATCATCACGCCCCGATTCCCACGACGCAGCGACCTGTGCCGGAATTTCCAGACTGTCGTACTGGCCTTTCTCCACCACGCGGGCGTAGTTGTTCAGCCCAGACTGCGTCTCTTCTTTGTTGCCTTTCTTCACCGCAAACAGCATCTCGCCACTCTCAGTGTTGTGGGCTTTGTCGCGGGTCGCGCCATATTCCGGCACGCCGTTGCCGTTGTGATCGCGGTTACGTAACCACCAGTCGTGATAGGCCACCAGTTTCGGGTACATCTCTGCCAACCAGGCTTTATCCTGGGTGACGTTGTACACTTCTATCACCGACCAGGCGGCAAGGCTGGGTTTGGTATTACGTTCGTTCCAGTTGCCGCCATCGCCACCACGCTCGGGGCTAAGGTTCCACGCTATCAGGTCGGGGACAAAGCCCACATCCTGCGGACGCACGCGGTCGCCAGGCTGGATCTGCCAGGAGAAGACCGCGCGGATATTCTCTTTGGCGATGTCCGGATTGAAATGCGCCATCGCAAACGCCTGCTTCTAGGTATCCCACGGCCAGGTCTGATTGCCGGAGAACCAGCGCCCGGTCACCGACGGTGTAACGGTGTTAAATTTCACCGCACCGCCCGGTGAGCGCCAGTTACCGTTGAGCGTTTCGATCGCTTTCACCGCGACGCGCGTCTGTTCCGGCGTCGCATCCGGATTGGTTAACCCTTTCTTCAGGTATTCTTCCCAGCGTTGCTGCGAGGCGGTGAGATAAAACGCCGGACGCGCCAGAATATCGCGGATCTGCATTTGCTCTTTGCTAACTTCCTGAGCGGTCAGCAGATGGGAATAGGTGGTGTAGAGCGTGGTCGAACCGTTGATATGCGCCTTACTGGTAAAGCGATTACCGTTGATTTCAGTCTGCACCGGCAGGGATTTATGCACCTGATATTCCGATTCGCCGGAGGTCAGCAGATCCCAGGTGGCGCGCACTTTGCCAAAGGTGACTTTCAGGCCATCACGGGTGGCGCTGATTTTGCGCTGATAGTCAGGGTATTCGCCAGCAATGGTTTTATCGGAAAGCGGTTTCCCTTCTTTCGCTTCCAGTTTTTCCAGCAGTTCGCCGTCCCACACCAGATCCAGCGGTTTATTGCTGGTGATTTTGGTTTCCAGTAGTGACGTGCGCGGCGTGGCGAAGCGCAGAGTCATTTCGACTTGCACATCTTTTGCTGTCAGTTTTTGCACCAGCGCACCGGGAATACTGTATGCCTCCAGCGTAAAGTCGACTTTCTTGCCGTCCTGCCAGACGGTCAGGCGGTCGAAATTGCTGGCCATAAAGTTGATGTACTCTTCCGTCAGCAGCGCAACGCCCGGAAAGCCGCCCATGGTGTTAGGGCCGTCTGGCAACAGATGACCATGCCAGGCTCCGAGATCGAAAAACGGATTAAAACGCTGGTGATCGTCGTAATCGTAATCCTTCATGTACTGCGGCGCGCCAGTACGGTTAATCACGTTTTTATAATTGTCGGCGTTAGCGGCATGGGCGGAAAAACTTATCAGCAGAGCGCAGGTTACTGGCGTTAAAATAGTTTTTATTTTCATGAAATTACAGTCCTTATTACCAGTAGAAATATTGCATCAGGAAGATTTGGTCGCTGGGATCGTGAGAGGCATTTTTCATGTAGAAGCGGCTATCAAAAGCCGTGGCGAAACGTCCGTCGCCGTATTCGTACCAGATACCAAACTGCATGAAAGAGGTGGTTTCATCGTCAGCGTGGTCAGGGCGATGTTTGGCGTAGGTGTAAGCGGTGGAGAGATAAACGCCCTTTAACGCTTCATACATGGCGCTCACCATCATCCCACTTTCACTTCCCGGTACGTCCAGCCCGTCGGCGCGTCCGGTATGGTGCCAGGCGCGAGCGGCAAAGTTAGGAGTTAGCAGGCCCGTGAGATAGAGCTGTCCTGTGCCGTCGGTGATTTCCAGACCGTTCATCCAGGTGATGCCTTCGGCAAGGTCATACTGGATGTAACCGTTCATCATTGCCGGATAGGTGTATTTGTCGTCATAGCGATCGTATTTGCCAAAATGTAGCCAGGCTTTGCTTTCATCATGATGTCCGGCAGGAGTCGCGGTGACGCTATAACGAAAGTTGCCGCTTAAGTTCTGTACCTTCAGCGCAGTCATAATGTCGCGGGTATTGGGAATGACGTAGCCCAGATCGGGGGTGAAATCGCCCCACCATTGCAGGTCATCCAGCGAGGAATCCTGACGCAGACTGAGCATGATTTCAGTGCCATCATTGGTACGATAACCGCCATAGAAACGGTTAATTCCGCCCTCGAAACCACCCCAGCTATGGTCTGGCACCCAGGCATTGCCGTCGTGGTCGGCCTGCACGGTCCAGCCTTCGCCGTAAATCAGGCCGAACCAGGAGCCGTACTTCATCTCCAGGCCACCTTCAATATAGGTACCGTCGCTGTATTTATGTTTATTCTCACCCTCTAAATCCATATATCCACCAACCCCTAATTCGCCGTAAAAACGAAATGAAGGAGAAGATGTCGAGGTAATTGCGGGTGTTTTTGTGTCGTCATGTTCTGCCGGACGTGCTTCTTCTCCTGCCGCAGAAAAGGCGTAGCAAAACGGCAGAGCAAGTAATGCTCTGCATGGTGCAGTGATTAATTTCATTGTGTTAATCCATGAGCTAAAGAAAAAGTACAGCCTTTTATCGTTGTAATTATAAAAATATAAAGGCAGAAACTATTTTCCCTCTCCTCATCCAGGAAGAGGGAAAATGCCTGCTCATTTTTTATTATTCTGCTTAATCAACATTGCTGGCTGGCGTCGCTTCAATATGGCGCTCTTCAGCCGTTAATCCCTTTATATATTTACTGTATTTCCACCACGCAAAGCCAAGGAAGATAACAATACCGCCGACGTTATAAAAAATGATGGTCAGAATATTCGCGCCAGTCGGGAATGTCGAAGCGACAAACCCTACGGCAAATATCGCAATCTGCATTGAAACAACGATAATACCGGTGCGGCGGGAGCTCATACGGAAATCGCGTGGCAGGTGATCTAATTTGGCGCGTAAATTCAGGTAAGCCAGCATGATGAATAACGGCGGAAGCATGGACGCTGCGGCGGTCATATTAATAATAGTATTCATCAGATCCTGCACGGTATTGGAACCGAGCATCGGGATAATCATCAGCGGGATGACGATCAGGAACTGGATCCACGCTGCGCGCGCCGGAACGCCGTTTTCGTTCAGTTCGACGGTTTTCTTACCAAAGATGCCTTCCGGGATTTCGGAGAAGAAAATTTTCACCGGCGTTGCGGTCCACATCAGCAGGGAACCGAACATCGCGGTAAAGGACACCAGACCGACAAAGCGATTCATCAACGCTTCCGGTAGACCAAAATACGCCGCCATGCCATGGAATACCTGCACCGATCCGCCGGTAAATTTCAACTCTTTGCTGCTGACGAAGACGTTAATCAGCACCGAGGAGACGGAATACAGTACGCCGATAAAAATCCCGGCGAGGATGATCACTTTAACGAACGATTTCGAACCGCCTTTGACGTCGTTAACGTACACAGCGACGGACTCCGCGCCACCTGCGGCCATAAAGATCCAGGTGGTAACGCCGAGGAACGCCCAGTTGAAGTTCGGGATCATCGCGTCAACGGTGATGGGGTCAGCAGGCTGTACGCCGCCAACCAGCGCCGTACCTGCCAGTAAAATGTAGGAGAGCGTTAACAGCAGCATCAGCGTTGAAGTGACGGAGGTAATTGGCCCCAACATTTTCGCCCCGTTGGTGGAAACCTAGGTGGAGAAGGCGAACAGCACCATACTGATAATGGTGGTGGCAACCGGCGTCATAATATATTCGTATCCGAGGAAGGCATACGAAGCATAAGCAATAACGCGCGGCAACAGTGAGGTGAAAAAGAACAGGTTTACGAACCAGTAGGTATAGGCAGTAATAAATGCCCAACGTCCGCCCAGCGAACTTTTTACCCACGCGTAGACACCGGCTTCTGAGTTTTTATTTAACGAAACAAATTCTGCGATGATCAGACAGAAGGGAATAAAATAAAAAATCGTCGCGAGGAAAAACATCGGTGCCGAGGCCAGTCCAAGCTCAATATTATTATTGATAACGTTGTTAAAGCTGTAAACGGCAGCAAAAGTCAGCGAGAGCAAGCCGAATTTGCCGATTGTATTACGTTTGGTATCAGACATAACACATCTCCGAAAATGTGTAGGGTAGCGGTGGCGGCAAACTCCTTTTGCCGCCGTAGTTGTTATTTGTTATGGAAATAACCATCTTCGATGGTGACTTTGAGAACCACTTTTTTGACCGCGTTATTGCAGATAAACCGATACGCTTCATGGATATCGCAAATAACGATTTGCCCTTCGTGGACCTCAACGGTTTCTCCGCAGCCTTTTAAATATTCACGGTCAGTTTCATCACGATAATATTCCACTACCTGTAATGTCTCTTTCGGCGCATATTCAATTTTTTGCTGCCCTTGCAGGTAGTAATGCACGGTAATGACTCCAACTTACTGATAGTGTTTTATGTTCAGATAATGCCCGATGACCTTGTCATGCAGCTCCACCGATTTTGAGAACGACAGTGACTTCCGTCCCAGCCTTGCCAGATGTTGTCTCAGATTCAGATTATGTCGCTCAATGCGCTGAGTGTAACGCTTGCTGATAACGTGCAGCTTTCCCTTCAGGCGTGATTCATACAGCGGCCAGCCATCCGTCATCCATACCACGACCTCAAAGGCCGACAGCAGGCTCAGAAGACG
>NZ_MDGW01000147.1:0-5816 GCF_001712525.1 Shigella sp. FC1661 | reverse complement strand
GTCTTCGGTGAACGCACTCTGGCCACACTGGAGCGTCTTCTGAGCCTGCTGTCGGCCTTTGAGGTCGTGGTATGGATGACGGATGGCTGGCCGCTGTATGAATCACGCCTGAAGGGAAAGCTGCACGTTATCAGCAAGCGTTACACTCAGCGCATTGAGCGACATAATCTGAATCTGAGACAACATCTGGCAAGGCTGGGACGGAAGTCACTGTCGTTCTCAAAATCGGTGGAGCTGCATGACAAGGTCATCGGGCATTATCTGAACATAAAACACTATCAGTAAGTTGGAGTCATTACCAAACGGCAGCTCTGATACTTGCTTCACAGGTCAACATTTTTTTAACAATTAAGTGCAATTATATCTCTCGCCAGCAGAATGATTTTCACGTTTACTATGAACCACCTTTTTATTTCCACCGTGAGGGATTATGCGTTTCCGCCAGTTGTTACCGCTTTTTGGCGCGCTGTTTGCGTTGTATATCATTTGGGGCTCAACCTATTTTGTCATTCGGATTGGCGTGGAAAGCTGGCCTCCGTTAATGATGGCAGGCGTTCGATTCCTGGCAGCCGGTATTTTATTGATGGCATTTTTGCTACTGCGCGGACACAAGCTCCCCCCGCTACGTCCGCTGCTCAATGCCGCGCTGATTGGCCTGTTATTGCTGGCTGTCGGTAATGGCATGGTGACGGTTGCCGAGCATCAAAATGTTCCTTCCGGCATCGCCGCCGTTGTGGTTGCAACCGTGCCCCTCTTTACCCTGTGCTTCAGCCGCCTGTTTGGCATTAAAACGCGCAAATTGGAATGGGTGGGTATCGCCATTGGGCTTGCCGGAATCATCATGCTCAATAGCGGTGGAAATTTAAGCGGCAATCCGTGGGGCGCGATTCTGATTTTAATCGGCTCGATTAGCTGGGCGTTTGGCTCGGTTTATGGCTCGCGCATTACCTTACCTGTAGGGATGATGGCGGGTGCGATTGAGATGCTGGCGGCAGGCGTGGTGTTAATGATCGCGTCGATGATTGCAGGTGAAAAACTGACGGCGCTCCCTTCCCTTTCAGGCTTCCTTGCGGTCGGCTATCTGGCGCTGTTTGGTTCGATTATCGCCATCAACGCTTATATGTATTTAATCCGTAATGTCAGTCCGGCTCTCGCCACCAGCTACGCCTACGTTAACCCGGTGGTCGCGGTCTTGCTGGGTACGGGACTGGGCGGAGAGACGCTGTCGAAGATTGAATGGCTGGCGCTCGGCGTAATTGTCTTCGCGGTGGTACTGGTCACGTTGGGAAAATATCTCTTCCCGGCAAAACCCGTAGTTGCGCCAGTTATTCAGGACGCATCAAGCGAGTAAATGAATCCCCTGCGTGTCGATCTGCGCGCTGGCACCTTCGCCGCAGATCCACTCTTCCAGACGCTCGGTAAGCGCTTCATCCGTCAGCTTCTCGCGCCCACGTAATGCACACTCCCAGACAATCAGTACGCGCCAGCCGAGTTCCTGCAAACGACTGATATCGCGGCGATCGCGTTCAACATTTTTACCTATCTTCTCCAGCCAGAACTCGGTTCGAGTCGCAGGTACTTTAAACAGATAGCAGTGATGATGATGCCAGAAGCAGCCATGGGTAAATATCACGCAGCGATATTCATCAACGACAAAATCCGGGCTTCCGGGCAGACTGGCGTCCTGAACGCGAAACGCTAGGCCCTGCCCGGTTAACAGACTGGCGAGGCGCTTCTCAATCGCCGTATCACGCGTGGCAATCGCGCGCATATTTTTGCTGCGAGTGGCCTTATCGTGAACGTCGGCCATGTTGTGCCTCTTGCTGACGCAACGCCACCGCCTGTTTGATTTTTGGCTCAAGCAGTTTTGCCACCGCGGCAAAGACCGGCACGACCACCGAGTTACCGAACTGGCGATAGGCCTGAGTGTCCGAAACCGGAATGCGGAATTTCGCTTCTCCCGGCGCTTCAAAACCCATTAAGCGCGCGCATTCCCGAGGCGTTAACCGACGTGGACGATGTTGCTGATTCAGCGGATCGTCAAAGTCTTTCTCACCTTTGGCCATATCCCAGCCGCGATCGATTAAAATTTCCGCGCCATCTTTGTAATAACGCGCAGACAGCGTACGCGTGACGCTTTGCGGATTGTTCGGATAAACCATTCCATAACCGAAGCCGTTACCGCGCGCCTGATGTTTTTTCGCATATCGATAGAGGTACTTCCACAGCACCGGCGTCAGGATATATTTCGCCTCGACCATCGGGTCCAACAGCTGCGCCAGCGTCACTCGCTGTGCAGGGAAACATTCGCTGATATCACGCAGAGTAAAATCGGCTTTCAGATTAAGATCGCGACGAAAACCCACCAGCACGATGCGTTCACGGTGCTGCGGCAGAAAATGTTTACCATCGATGATTTTCGGATCGTCCGGCCCGTTATCTTCTGCATCAGCCACGTCATAGCCCAGTTCGTCCAGCGTCTGCATGATGATGCGGAACGTTTTACCCTGGTCGTGACTTTTCAGGTTTTTGACGTTTTCGAGCACAAACATCGCCGGACGACGCGCGTCGATAATGCGTACCACATCAAAAAACAGCGTGCCCTGGGTATCGCAGGCAAAACCGTGCGCCCGCCCGAGCGAGTTCTTTTTCGATACGCCAGCCAGCGAAAATGGCTGACAAGGGAAACCGGCCAGTAAAACATCGTGTTCAGGAATGTGTTGACGAATATGTTCCGCCGCCGCCTCATCACTCACGCCTTCTTTATGGCTGAGGGTGATATCGCGGATATCTTCATTAAAATGATGCGTCGCCGGATCGCAATAATGGTTGGCTTTATAAGTGCGTACCGCATGTTTGTTCCATTCGCTGGTAAACACGCATTGTCCGCCAATCGATTCAAAACCGCGACGGATGCCGCCAATTCCGGCAAATAGATCGATAAAGCGAAACGCATAATGCGGATGATGTGCCGGTGGTTTGGGTAACAACGTTTGCAGATGGGCGAACTCTTTCTCACTTAAACGGTGCCATGCCGAGTCATTCGCCAGCGCACGTTTTAAAATTGCCGCGCTCCAGTGATTCTCACCCACACCATTAAGCTGCGCCACCAGCGTTTTAACATCATAAATTTGCAGCAGTTTCTCCAGCATTGCCTGTGCGGCATTCCCGGTGCTGTATGAATCGGTTACTGATATATTTTCCTGCATAGATTTAACCGCCATCTGAGATGGCCGACAGGTTAACATAATTACAGCCATTTAGGGCCACGCGCTTATCCCGCGGGTGAAAACGCATCTATCACCTTGTGATCGACACCTTCATTCTCCCCCGCCAGTTCGGCACTGAGCTTCGCCATAAACTCGACTAAAAAATGCGCGTTGTGCTGCGCCAGCTGCTTGCCTCTTGCGGTTTGCATGGTTTGCGGTAGCTTCAGCAACTTAGTCTGGAAATGATCCAGCGCGTAGCGTTTATCATCAAGCGGGCGATGCTGTGCGAACGGATCTTCACCATCAAACAGCGCCACGCCCAATGCCCCTGAAACGGCAAACACGCGCGCCAGGCCAATCGCCCCCAGGGCTTCCAGCCGATCCGCATCCTGGACGATTTTAGCTTCCGTTGTTAAGGGGGCGATTTGCGCGCTGAAACTGTGAGCGGCAATGACATGACAAACGGCCTCGATTTTCTCCGCCGGAAATTGCTCGAACTCTTCACGGAGCAGGCGACGCGTCTCTTCTGCCGCCAGGATTGAAGAACGCTGCCTTTGCGGATGATTTTTCGCCAGGCTCACAATATCGTGAAAATAACAGGCGGTTAAAATCACCAGCATATCGACATCGTCATCTGCCGCCAGCTTCTGTGCCGTAGCCCAGACGCGGCGAAAATGACACACGTCATGGGCCGCGTCCTGGTGCTGATGATGGTTTTTCAACCAGTTTTCGAACTGTGCCTGCCAGTGTTGTAAGTCCATACGCGCTCCGTTGCCAAAGAGTCGCCACCTTAGCAGTTTTTATTCATAGCGTCTGCTACGTGCGGGACGAGGTCGGGTGTACCAGGCAATGCTGCCTAACAATGCCCCGACCAGAGCCATAAATAAAAATCCGACCAGTGCCCCTAACCACTTTCCCGCGGTAGAGCCTAAATCGCTTTCAAATCCCGACACGGGGGCATCGGGGATCAGGCTCATCACCCAGATGTAACGCGCCATTGCCCAGACGAAATAGCCACACCATGTATAGAAAGCCCACAAAGCCAGTTTGCCGCCAGGGCTGCGAGAGAGTCTCTCTTCCATCTTTGTCGAACCGTATTCCATTTTGAGATAATCCGGAAAATTCAGACTTAGTACTATTATGTGATAAAAGTCACATTTTTCCACATTGGATGAGCCAGTCAAGACTCAATCATTTTTTGAACAAATAGATAAATTTTGCGCAACGGCAGTGAATACAGGAAAAATCGTTTTGAGCGATTTTATTTATCTTTGATATCGGCTTTATTAATTCATTTAATCAATATATTAGCACTGATTACAATTATACCTTTTTATTATTCTGTGTCATGATGCTTCCGTTATTAGCCTTTTATCGTCTTGTTTATATTTTTTGGGCCGGCATGATGCCGCTTTTTTTTATGCCTTCATTAATGTGCGCCTGATCACACCAGCCGTTTGGCGCAACAATCATTGATACCCCCTATGTTTCCGCTCAACTCATAACATATTGATATACATTTATAATTTTCATGAATATTTATATTTAGAATTCATAATTCTGAATTACATTAAATAGATTAGAAACATTTTGAAATCTTTTAAATACATTTGTTGCATGTAACACTTAAAATAAAATGAACTTCATAGAATAGTATCCAAATGTGCTTTTTTTTGGATAACGGCACTTATTGATATATTCATGAAGATTATAATCACAAGGGAATACATAATGAAAAGAAAAGTTCTGGCAATGCTGGTCCCGGCGTTATTAGTTGCTGGCGCAGCAAATGCGGCTGAAATTTACAATAAAGATGGCAATAAAGTTGATTTCTACGGCAAGATGGTTGGCGAACGCATCTGGTCAAATACTGATGATAATAACAGCGAAAACGAAGATACCTCCTATGCTCGTTTCGGTGTTAAAGGTGAAACCCAAATCACCAGCGAACTGACTGGTTTTGGTCAGTTTGAATACAACCTCGACGCCAGCAAGCCCGAAGGCTCTAATCAGGAAAAAACCCGTTTAACCTTCGCAGGTTTGAAATATAACGAGTTAGGATCTTTCGACTATGGTCGTAACTACGGTGTTGCTTATGATGCCGCAGCTTATACCGATATGTTAGTTGAATGGGGTGGTGATTCCTGGGCTTCCGCTGACAACTTCATGAACGGTCGTACCAACGGTGTTGCAACCTACCGTAACTCTGATTTCTTTGGTCTGGTTGATGGTCTGAATTTTGCTGTGCAATATCAAGGTAAGAACAGCAATCGTGGCGTTACTAAACAAAACGGTGATGGCTATGCGTTGTGGATTTGCCCCTATATTTCCAGACATCTGTTATCACTTAACCCATTACAAGCCCGCTGCCGCAGATATTCCCGTGGCGAGCGATAACCCAGCGCACTATGCGGATGCCATTCGTTATAATGCTCGAACGCCTCTGCAAGGTTCTTTGCTGCCGTTAACCCGTCTGGTTTGGGCATGATACTGATGTAGTCACGCTTTATCGTTTTCACGAAGCTCTCTGCTATTCCGTTACTCTCCGGACTCCGCACCGCCGTGTTCTTCGGTTCAAGTCCCAACATCCGGGCGAACTGGCGTGTT
>NZ_MDGW01000146.1:0-5917 GCF_001712525.1 Shigella sp. FC1661 | reverse complement strand
AGGCAGTTCGCCGTGACCGAGCCAAATCAGGTGTGGTGCGGTGATGTGACCTGTATCTGGACGGGTAAGCGCTGGGCGTACCTCGCCGTTGTTCTCGACCTGTTCGCAAGAAAACCAGTGGGCTGGGCCATGTCGTTCTCGCCGGACAGCAGGCTCACCATGAAAGCGCTGGAAATGGCATGGGAAACCCGTGGTAAGCCCGGCGGGGTGATGTTCCACAGCGATCAGGGCAGTCATTATACGAGCAGGCAGTTCCGGCAGTTATTGTGGCGATACCAGATCAGACAGAGTATGAGCCGGCGCGGAAACTGCTGGGATAACAGCCCAATGGAACGCTTCTTCAGGAGTCTGAAGAACGAATGGATGCCGGTGGTGGGTTACCCCAAACGAATCGGAAAATCGATACTGGAAAAACTCTAACTCGGTGGCCAGTTTTTGTTGACCACTTCAACGCCAGTATTCGCCCCCTCCAGTTAACTTATGTTTAGCCCATGCGCCCGCAGGCGCAGGCAAAACAACTGGAGGCATTGTCGCCATATATTTCGCCAGCCAGTTCATGGCCAGCGCTCGCTCAATAGTGGATTGCTCAGCGGTCAAACCACTTAAAATAGCGGCCGTCTGGGTAGCGTCACCACCGCTATTGAGCAGCACAACCGTGTGCGCCAGCGGCTGATTGCTGTTTGCCGCTTTATCCCACGCATATTGCTGAACCTGTGGCATCACCGTGGACTTCAACTGCGCTTTTTTCAGCAACGTCATGGTTAAGACGTTTGCCACCGCATCTGCCAGTGGAGATTCCGGTGTATCGAGGATCAGGCTGTCATTGATATCGCGGATGTCTTCCTCAGAGAAATCTTCATCTTTAGTTCCGCGCCGGGCGATAGCTTCATCCAACCCTTTCAACAACGTTTTGCACGGCAGATTCATCTCCTGTGCCCACGCCAGCACCAGCGCCCGATGCAATAACGGCATGTTATCCGCCTGCTCGGCATAACTGTCGAGCATATGCTGCCAGTATTCCGGTTGTTGCGTTACGCCGAGCGCCTAGCTGGCCTGCCAGTCGGCGTACCATGCCGTAAGGAAGGCGTCACCATTGCCATCTTCACCCCACCAGGTAAAGCGCGCTCCGGGCCCCGCCAGTTGCATCAGCCGCAGACGGTTATCCTGAATCATCTGACGAATGTCGTTAGCGGCGGCACTTTGATGATCGGCAAGCGAACGCCAGGCGAGACTGAGCGGGCAACATCAGCGCGTTCTCGCCACCGCCGAGCATGACATTTTTCTGCTGTTCAACGGGCCTGCTGTTGTCCACAAAAGACAGTTTTGTGCTAATGCTGTCCTGCACTTGCCCATTTTGTTGCAGTTCTGCACTTAACAAGCCAGATTGCTGAATATTCTGCGCCAGCGAAATATAATTCGCCCCTTTGTGCAGCGTCAGCGTCTGGCGCATCTCAGCGCCTGCAAATTTAGTCACCAGCGCCACCGGTTCGTTATCCTGCTGACTGAAGATAAACAGTCCTGCCGCCGGTTTGTCGCCCACGCGATACACCGTTGGCATACTCCACTTCATGTAGAGATTTTTTTCCGAACGCAGATAAGCACGCCCCTGCCCGACCAGCCCGTCGCCGTTCATCCCACGCGCGGTGATACGCCAGCGGGTTAACGAATCAGGCATCAGGAACGTGAAATACGCTTTGCCTTGTTTATCGGTTGTGAGTGACGGCATCCATGCCGCGGTATCCACCTCTTCACGCCGTGGACGTTCAAGCATTTTTACTCGCCGCTCGCTGCGGTTAGTTGCGCCAGGCGCAACCGGCTCGCTGGAGAGCGCCTGGTCGTAGCTGATAAACGACAGACTGGAGCTGGTACGCACATTGTTACGCCCCAGCGGATAGAAAAATTTGCCGATATTCGGCGCGATTTCTGGTTGCAGCGCGTAGATCATTTCATCGACCACGCCTACCGTTAGCTGCGCAGAAACAGGTTTACCTTTCAGCGACGAGGTTAATTCGACATTGACCAGTTCACCAAGCTGGTAATGGGTTTTGTCCGTTTTCACCCGGATATCAAGCTGAGGAACGGCAACTTTGATCCCGGCGTTCTGAAAACTGTACTGACCATTACGGGTATACAGCACCGAAAAAGTGATGTTAGGCGCAAAGGAATTGCTCACTGGAACCCGGGCTTCATACTGGGTATCGTTTAAACGTTGTAGCGTTAGCCAGTTTGCCGGATGCGAAAGCAGCGACTGCTGTTCCACGCGATCGCGTTCCAGCGTCAATAATGCTTCATCAATTGGCTCCGGAAAGGTAATCAGCATCTTCGCGGTTTCGCCTGGCTGGTACAGCGTTTTATCCGCCACGATATCTACCGTACCCGTATGCGCCGTGCTGCCCTTACCGCTGACGGCATAACTTAACCCAGCGAGAATTAAGCCGTCTTTATCGCGTAATGTCAGATTGTAGTTGCCAGGTTTAGCGAAATTGACGGTAAAGGATTTGCCGCCTGACGGTAGCTCTCCGCTATGGCTCGTGCGGTCTTCGAGACGCAACCATTCATACGTAACAGGAACCTGTTTTGAAGATTCCAGCGCGGCATAACGGAACACAACCGACTCGCCGCTATTACTGTATTGTGCGGCAGTACTTAATGAGTAATGCGCCAGACCGCGTTCAATGAGGATCTCTTTGGTGGTGGTGACACGATACGCCGCGCCGTCACTGGCGGAGACGGTTAACAAATAACGGCTCGGTTTATCGGCGGCGGGGAGATTTAACGCCACATGACCGCTGGCGTCGGACACCGTTTCGCTGCCTTCCAGCGACACGGGGAAACGTCCGGCATAACGCAAATCGTTACCGACCATTGATAATTGCTGAGCGCGCAAACTTAACTGCACGCGGGCATTTTTTACCGGCTCGCCATCCGGGTAGAGCAGTTGCAGTTTGCCGCTGACCGCTTCGCCAGTTTTGAACTCTTTTTTGTCGAGAGCTAAACCAATCTCGAAATGTGGCTTGATGTAGTTTGCCACGCGAAAACTGCTGCTATAGACCTGATTGCGGTAAGCAAGACGTAACTCATAACCTCCGGCAACGGCATTTTCTGGCAGGCGGAAACTTCCCTGCCCGCCATTGCGCGCATCCAGCGTGACATCGACGGTTTGCAACAGACTGCCGTTAGCGTCCAGCACCGAAAGCTTCGCCGGGGCGCTGACGATGGGGGATGAATGCAACGGATCGTGGAACTCGCGGCCCATCACTTTAACATCGACACGATCGCCTGCGCGATATAGCGGGCGATCGGTAAAAATATACAAGCGGGTGTTGTAGATTTCGCTTTCGTAGAAGAAGTTCTCGGAGACAAAAACGCCGCCTTCAGCATCCTTACCCAGAATGTATGAACGTTCTGGCGATATATGTTGTAACTGCAAGGTACCGCTGTCATCGGTCACACCGCGGGTCATCACGCCAAGACCGTCAGTCCACAAGATCTCTGAGCCGGGCTCGCTTCACCCTGTTTTTTACCCGCGGTCCACACCAGAAGCTCGTTGCCTGACACTTTGCTAAGAGCCACGGTATCGGAAACAAACACCACCGTCGTCGCCCGATACCCACCAACCATCGCCTCGACGAGGTACAGTCCCGGCTCTTGTTGGCCGAGAGGAATATAAATGTTACCCGGCTGCGGCGAGATGAAATTGCTGGATGCGCCTTCCAGTTTTACCCCTTGCTGCGGCTCGACCGGTTTAGCCTGCCATAGTGGATAACAGAACTGTTCCACCAAGGGATATTTTTTCAGCGGGGAAAACTGGTTGTTCTGTACATAACGGGAAGGTTTAATAATGGCATTGCCGAGATGTAATTCGGGTAATGCTGAGTCACATTCTGCCGTGACTGAGAAGAGAAAGTACGCTGCATTACGCGGCGAGATTTGCCGTACCAGTTATCCCACAGCCAGGTCAGCGTATTGTTCAGCCCGTCGCCCAGATATTGCGGTTGCACCACAATGCGATGCAGGTTTTTCTGCTGGCGCAAAAATGCCATCGGGTCAGGAATACGATACAGGCGAACGTCCACGCCGCCGTACTCTTCCATCTGATAGCGCCGATAATCACGCCCCGGCGCTTCCAGTCGCACTTTCGCCTCTTCACTGCTGCTAAAACTGCTGTCAGCAAGCAAAAAGAATGTTCCCCCGGCGGGCGGCGCATAGTTACTGGAAGGAAGCGAATCATCAGCATTAGCAAGCCCTGTTCCCACAAGAGACAGAGACAAGCACGCTGCTATCGCGCCATAAAATTTAAACGATAAATGCCAATGAAATTGGGATTGGAATCGTTGGGTATCCATCGGGTGTCCTTCCATGTCAGAAGAAAGACAAAATCACAAAAACCAATTAAAATTCATTGTATTATCGTTGTTACAGATTAAATAATAGACTACAAAATGCGACAAAGCACAACATATGCAGTCACTATGAATCAACTACTTAGCTGGTATTAGTGACCTGATACAGAGCATTAGCGCAAGGTGATTTTTTGTCTTCTTGCGCTAATTTTTTGTCAACGCACTGGGTTAGTTGAATTTACAACCATGCTCAGTATCTCGATAAGCGCAGAGAAATGATGCAGTGGTGGGCAGACTACTGGCTTGATGAAAAGGTAGGGCGACCAACCGCGTTTTTTCAGTTCAGTCAGCACATTGAGCCAGAACTTCACCCCTTCATTTTCGGCCAGCCACATCCCCAACAGTTCTTCCTGTTCTTAACTATTTACAGGAGCGTTTTTTTAAAGAATCCTCACTCCATTTGCACGAACATATTAATATATAAACAATGAGGATCAATAATAAATGAAACCTGCCCACAATCCTTCTTTTTTCCGCTCCTTTTGTGGTTTAGGATGTATATCCCGTTTATCCGTAGAAGAGCAAAATATCACGGATTATCACCGCATCTGGGATAACTGGGCCAAGGAAGGTGCTGCAACAGAAGACCGAACACAGGCAGTTCGATTACTGAAAATATGTCTGGCTTTTCAAGAGCCAGCCCTCAATTTAAGTTTACTCAGATTACGCTCTCTCCCATACCTGCCCCCGCACATACAAGAACTTAACATCTCTAGCAATGAGCTACGCTCTCTGCCAGAACTCCCTCCGTCCTTAACTGTACTTAAAGCCAGCGATAACAGACTGAGCAGGCTCCCGGCTCTTCCGCCTCACCTGGTCGCTCTTGATGTTTCACTTAACAGAGTTTTAACATGTTTACCTTCTCTTCCATCTTCCTTGCAGTCACTCTCAGCCCTTCTCAATAGCCTGGAGACGCTACCTGATCTTCCCCCGGCTCTACAAAAACTTTCTGTTGGCAACAACCAGCTTACTGCCTTACCAGAATTACCATGTGAACTACAGGAACTAAGTGCTTTTGATAACAGATTACAAGAGCTACCGCCCCTTCCTCAAAATCTGAGGCTTTTAAACGTTGGGGAAAACCAACTACACAGACTGCCCGAACTTCCACAACGTCTGCAATCACTATATATCCCTAACAATCAGCTGAACACATTGCCAGACAGTATCATGAATCTGCACATTTATGCAGATGTTAATATTTATAACAATCCATTGTCGACTCGCACTCTGCAAGCCCTGCAAAGATTAACCTCTTCGCCGGACTACCACGGCCCACGGATTTACTTCTCCATGAGTGACGGACAACAGAATACACTCCATCGCCCCCTGGCTGATGCCGTGACAGCATGGTTCCCGGAAAACAAACAATCTGATGTATCACAGATATGGCATGCTTTTGAACATGAAGAGCACGCCAACACCTTTTCCGCGTTCCTTGACCGCCTTTCCGATACCGTCTCTGCACGCAATACCTCCGGATTCCGTGAACAGGTCGCTGCATGGCTGGAAAA
>NZ_MDGW01000145.1:0-5981 GCF_001712525.1 Shigella sp. FC1661 | reverse complement strand
CTGAGCCATGATCAAACTCTTCAATTTAAAAGTTTGATGCTCAAAGAATTAAACTTCGTAATGAATTACGTGTTCACTCTTGAGACTTGGTATTCATTTTTCGTCTTGCGACGTTAAGAATCCGTATCTTCGAGTGCCCACACAGATTGTCTGATAAATTGTTAAAGAGCAGTGCCGCTTCGTTTTTTTCTCAGCAGCTCTGGGGTGTACATAATACGCTTTCCCGCTACAGAGTCAAGCATTTTTTTGCTTTTCTCTGTTGAGATTCTCAGGAGAACCCCGCTGACCCGGCGGCGTGTTTGCCGTTGTTCCGTGTCAGTGGTGGCGCATTATAGGGAGTTATTCCGGCCTGACAAGCGAAAAATATAAAAACTTTATCGTTCGCTCATTTTTCAGGCAAAACATCTTAAATATAGTCTTTTCCGTCTAACTTATAGACAAAAACGAGCCCCGAAGGGCTCGTTTTATCATTACTGGACAGCGACAATCCGGTCTTCATTAACTTCCAGGCGAATCACTTTACCCGGAACCAATTCACCAGACAGTATTTGCTGTGCCAGCGGGTTTTCGATCTGCTGCTGGATAGCACGTTTCAAAGGACGTGCACCATAGACTGGATCGTAACCGTTCTCGCTCAGCAGTTTCAGCGCCTCGTCAGAAATGTAGATTTCATAACCACGTTCTTCCAGACGTTTGTACAGACGTTTCAACTGAATCTGCGCAATCGAGGCAATGTGCTGTTCACCCAGCGGATGGAAGACCACCACTTCATCAATACGGTTAATGAATTCCGGACGGAAGTTATGGCTTACCACACCGAGCACCAGCTCTTTCATGTGCGCATAATCCAGTTCACCGAAGCGTTCCTGAATCAAATCGGAACCGAGGTTAGAGGTCATAATGACAACCGTATTACGGAAGTCGACCGTTCTCCCCTGCCCGTCAGTCAGACGACCATCATCCAGTACCTGCAACAGAATGTTGAAGACATCCGGATGCGCTTTTTCCACTTCATCCAGCAGGATGACGGAATACGGACGACGACGCACAGCTTCGGTCAGGTAGCCACCTTCTTCATAACCGACATATCCCGGAGGCGCACCAACCAGACGAGACACCGAGTGTTTCTCCATAAACTCGGACATATCGATACGGACCATCGCCTCGTCGCTATCAAACATAAAGTTCGCCAGCGCCTTACAAAGCTCAGTTTTCCCCACACCCGTTGGGCCGAGGAACAGGAATGAACCAATCGGGCGATTTGGATCCGCCAACCCCGCACGGCTACGGCGAATAGCGTTAGATACCGCATCAACCGCTTCGTTCTGACCAATGACGCGATGGTGCAGTTCTTGCTCCATACGCAGCAGTTTTTCGCGCTCGCTTTCCATCATGCGAGAAACCGGAATCCCCGTCCAACGCGCCAGCACTTCAGCAATTTCGGCGTCGGTCACTTTATTACGCAACAGACGCATAGTTTTGCCTTCGAGCTGCGTTGCGGCTTCCAGTTGCTTTTCCAGTTCCGGGATTTTGCCGTATTGCAGTTCAGACATCCGCGCCAGGTCCCCCACACGGCGAGCCTGTTCAATAGCGATTTTCGCCTGTTCCAGTTCCGCTTTAATGGTCTGCGTACCAGAAAGCGATGCCTTCTCTGCTTTCCACTCTTCTTCTAACTCGGAGTACTGACGTTCTTTGTCGCTCAGTTCTTCGTTGAGCATATCCAGGCGTTTTTTACTGGCTTCATCAGACTCTTTCATTAACGCCTGTTGTTCCAGTTTGAGCTGGATGATACGACGATCGAGTCGGTCGAGTTCTTCTGGTTTTGAGTCAATCTGCATACGAATGCTGGATGCTGCTTCATCGATCAGGTCGATGGCTTTATCCGGCAGCTGACGGTCAGCAATGTAGCGATGAGACAACGTCGCTGCTGCAACAATTGCCGGGTCAGTAATTTGCACATGGTGGTGCAATTCGTAACGTTCTTTCAGGCCACGCAGAATCGCAATGGTATCTTCAACAGAAGGCTCGGCAACAAACACTTTCTGGAAACGACGTTCCAGCGCAGCATCTTTTTCGATGTACTGGCGATATTCGTCAAGCGTCGTGGCACCTACGCAGTGCAATTCACCACGCGCCAGCGCCGGTTTCAGCATGTTTCCGGCGTCCATTGCGCCATCGGCTTTACCCGCGCCGACCATGGTATGTAATTCGTCGATAAACAGGATGACGTTGCCTTCCTGTTTGGCAAGATCGTTAAGCACGCCTTTTAAACGTTCTTCAAACTCACCGCGATATTTCGCCCCAGCCACCAGCGCGCCCATATCCAGCGCCAGTACGCGGCGGCCTTTCAATCCTTCCGGCACTTCGCCGTTGATAATACGCTGCGCCAGACCTTCAACGATGGCAGTTTTACCGACGCCGGGTTCACCAATCAGTACCGGGTTATTTTTAGTACGACGTTGCAGCACCTGAATGGTACGGCGAATTTCTTCATCACGACCAATCACCGGATCGAGTTTGCCCTGTTCGGCTCGTTCGGTAAGGTCGATGGTATATTTTTTCAAAGCCTGACGTTGGTCTTCAGCACCTTGATCGTTCACGCTTTCACCTCCACGCATTTGTTCAATCGCTTGAGTAATGTTGGCGGTGGTCGCCCCTGCTGCTTTCAGGATGTCGGCCAGCGTGCCGCGAGACTCAAGTGCCGCCAGAACGAACAGTTCTGACGAGATAAAGTTATCACCTCGTTTTTGCGCCAGCTTGTCGCAAAGATTAAGAACGCGCACCAGATCCTGTGATGGCTGGACATCACCACCAGTACCTTCAACCTGCGGTAAACGATTTAATGCCTGATTGATATCTGTGCGCAACTGGCCAGCATTTATGCCAGCGGATGTTAATAAAGGACTAACCGAACCCCCTTCCTGATTCAGCAGGGCGCTCATTAAATGAAGTGGTTCGATGAATTGGTTGTCGTGCCCGAGTGCAAGTGATTGGGCATCGGCAAGAGCAAGCTGGAATTTATTAGTAAGACGATCGAGACGCATAACTCCTCCCATAACGGATCAAAGTTGCTACTGGAGATTAAATGAGGTCATCCCTCAATTATTCAAGGTTATTGACCAGATTAATGTGAAAAGAAAATCACGCGTACCGAATCGTCTTGATTCTTTAGGTTATATCAGCCAAATGAAACTTGCCATACGACCGGTGGTCTTGTCGCGACGATAAGAGAAGAAAGTCTCATTTTCCGTATATGTACAACGGTCGCCGCCGAAAATTTGCTCAACACCCACGTTCGCCAGACGCTGCCGGGCAAGCTGATAAATATCCGCCAGATACTTATCACCATGCTGAATGAAAGCTGCACTTGCTTTAGCGTCTACTGCCATAAACGCCTCGCGAACCTCCGCCCCCACTTCGAACGCGCGTGGACCAATTGCCGGCCCTAACCAGGCGAGAATGTTTTCAGGTTTATCAGCAAAACAGGAAACCGTCTCTTCCAGCACGCCTGCGCACAGTCCACGCCAGCCAGCATGAACGGCGGCGACTTCCGTTCCCGCTCGATTGCAAAACAGCACAGGGAGGCAGTCGGCAGTCATCACTGCGCAAACCGTGCCGGGCGTATTGCTATAAGAGGCATCCGCCCGTTTTGAGGCATAAGGTTCGCCAGTGAGCTTAAGCACATCTTTGCCGTGTACCTGCTCAAGCCAGACCGGTTTTGAAGGCAAATTTCCCGCAGCAAAAAGTTGCTTGCGATTCTCCTCTACGTGCTCCGGGTTATCACCACAATGAGCGCCAAGGTTGAGAGAGTCGTAAGGTGGCAAGCTCACGCCGCCGATACGGGTAGAGCTACAGGCCGCAACACCTTTTGGCAGCGGCCACTGCGGGACAATCAGCTTACTCATAACCAGTCCACTTCATCCTTATGCTCTTCGAAATCGGCGCGCATAACCTCAATCAACTCCACCATATCTTCTGGAATAGGCGCATGCCATTCCATTTCGATGCCGGAGATCGGGTGATAAAGACGCAGCATAGTTGCATGAAGCGCCTGGCGGTCAAACTTACGCAGCGTGGAGATAAACGCTTCCGAAGCACCTTTTGGCGGACGCGGACGGCCACCATAAACCGGATCGCCCACCAGCGGATGGGTAATATGCGCCATATGCACGCGGATCTGGTGCGTACGTCCGGTTTCCAGACGCAACCGCAGACGCGTGTGCACACGGAAGTGTTCCATGATGCGATAGTGAGTGACCGCCGGTTTGCCCATGGGATGCACCGCCATGTGAGTACGTTTGGTCGGGTGGCGGCTGATTGGTTCATCTACTGTACCGCCAGCGGTCATATGACCAATTGCCACCGCTTCATACTCACGAGTAATTTCACGCCTTTGCAAAGATTCGACTAAACGCGTCTGAGCCGGAACGGTTTTTGCCACAACCATCAGGCCAGTGGTGTCTTTATCCAGACGATGGACGATGCCCGCACGCGGTACATCGGCAATGGGCGGATAATAATGAAGCAACGCATTCAGTACCGTGCCATCCAGGTTACCCGCGCCAGGATGTACCACCAGGTCGCGCGGTTTATTAATGACGATGATATCTTCATCTTCATAGACAATATCCAGCGGGATATCCTGCGGTTCAAAACGCGCTTCTTCTTCAATCTCAGCGTTGATGGCAACCTGCTCGCCACCCAATACTTTTTCTTTCGGCTTATCACAAACTTTGCCGTTTACCAGCACGCGCTGGTCGAGGATCCATTCTTTTATTCGCGAACGTGAATAATCCGGGAACATTTCGGCCAAAGCCTGATCTAAGCGTTGACCGAGTTGGTTTTCGGACACCGTTGCAGTGAGCTGTACTCGTTGTGCCATATATACTGCTTCTTCGTTTATCGTTGGGGTTTTACGGCTTTGCCGTTTAATATAGTGTGCTATTGTAGCTGGTCTTAACCGGGAGCAGGAACAGAGAATCTCCCGTATTACATTTTGAGGAAAGTCAAAACGTCATGACGCGCATGAAATATCTGGTGGCAGCCGCCACACTAAGCCTGTTTTTGGCGGGTTGCTCGGGGTCAAAGGAAGAAGTACCTGATAATCCACCAAATGAAATTTACGCGACTGCACAACAAAAGCTGCAGGACGGTAACTGGAGACAGGCAATAACGCAACTGGAAGCATTAGATAATCGCTATCCGTTTGGTCCGTATTCGCAGCAGGTGCAGCTGGATCTCATCTACGCCTACTATAAAAACGCCGATTTGCCGTTAGCACAGGCTGCCATCGATCGTTTTATTCGCCTTAACCCGACCCATCCGAATATCGATTATGTCATGTACATGCGTGGCCTGACCAATATGGCGCTGGATGACAGTGCGCTGCAAGGGTTCTTTGGCGTTGACCGTAGCGATCGCGATCCTCAACATGCACGAGCTGCGTTTAGTGACTTTTCCAAACTGGTGCGCGGCTATCCGAACAGTCAGTACACTACCGATGCAACCAAACGTCTGGTATTCCTGAAAGATCGTCTGGCGAAATATGAATACTCCGTTGCCGAGTACTATACAGAACGTGGTGCATGGGTTGCCGTCGTTAACCGCGTAGAAGGCATGTTGCGCGACTACCCGGATACCCAGGCTACGCGTGATGCGCTGCCACTGATGGAAAATGCATACCGTCAGATGCAGATGAATGCGCAAGCTGAAAAAGTAGCGAAAATCATCGCCGCAAACAGCAGCAATACATAACAGAAACCTGAAACACAAAACGGCAGCCCTTGAGCTGTAATGCCGATCAGTTAAGGATCAGTTGACCGATCAAGTGGCTGTGTAAGAATCCGGAAACGCTCACTTGTTTCCGGATTTTTTTATGCACATTGGACAGGCTCTTGATCTGGTATCCCGTTACGATTCTCTGCGTAACCCACTGACTTCTCTGGGGGATTACCTCGACCCCGAACTCATCTCTCGTTGCC
>NZ_MDGW01000155.1:0-34033 GCF_001712525.1 Shigella sp. FC1661 | reverse complement strand
CAAAAGTGACCATAAGCTCTCCTGAATCAGGAGAGCAGATTACCCCCTGGATCTGATTTCAGGCGTTGGGTGTGGATCACTATTGCACCGTTCGTGACACTTGTTGACTGCCTGTGCGGCATCTGGTATCAAGGTGGCGTGAAGCCGGTTCAGGTTCTCATGCGGAACGTTGGAACCTATATCCCCCCGATACCAAAGGCGAAATGTAAGTGACAAAATGCAATGAACACGTTCTCCGTTAACTGAGGAGCATGGTGATAAATAAAGGTAAATGCAGAAGGTGTAGAGTCTCGCAGATTTCTGACATCATAGAGCCTAACATTAGATGCATAACGCTACAGATTGTAGAATCTCTACAGGTGAAATATACACTGGTTGGCGTTTATGTCGCAAAACATGTCATTCAGGTTCATCTCACCAATAAGGATATGAGTGAAGTGGAGGATAAGTGAGTCTGCTGTCAGAGTTTTCTGGTGTATGTCAGTAACTGCGAACCATGTCTGCTTGATATGGGAGCTTATGGAGGCCCTCTGTACAAGGTTAGGGAGCTAACAAAGCAGGGATAAAAAGTCCGCCTGATGCAGGCACGGTTCGTTAAATCTTTTGCCATTGGTAACAAAATGGTGCGATGAATGTTCAGGCTATCTTTATCTTGATGGTGGTTCAGCTGTTTGGTAAAGAAATCGCTGTAACAATAGAAGAACTGCAGGTAGTACTGGTCCCACATCGTTTGCTCAGTCAACTGGTGAAGTTCCGTAGCGCGTAAATTAATGCTTTGCATGAAACGTTACTGGAGTGGATGAAAGAATACCTGCATATATCATTACTGCGTTGGATTACCAGTACAACAGATTGAATGAACTGGACATGTTGATAGACGGCATTGAAAAGCAGCTTATAAGCATAGTGCGGCAGAGTTAATTGGAGAGCACTTCGCCTTCTGAGTATTAAGTAAGCATGGTGGTACCTGCGGATACTATCTATTCACTGTGCTCGGTCGGCAGCCTTACTGACCAAGGAGTTGGGGGAGTTGATAACAAAGTTGAAAAAACAGCTCTCAACCAAGGTGGTTATTGTAACAATAGCAAATAAGCTGGTGTGACCTGTATCACAATAACCGATTATGGACGTAAATACGACAAAAATATGTCAGTATCAGGCGGTATTAATTGCTGATGCTGATGGACATTAACTCTTAATAAAAGGGTGGATGCTGAAAGGTTGTTATGGTGACGGACGTGATGACGACGGAAAAGAGTATGAGGTTTTGGATTTAAAGTTCGTTCGGGGAATAAGGACCCGGTCAGCTAATTCTCATAGTAGTTCGCATTGCTGGATGCAATACTGTGCTGCAATTACTCGTCGATGTCGGAACAACGGAAGCCTTGCAAACGGGGATGTATTCATACAGGTGTTATGTTATATGGGGTTTTATTGCAGGGGGCTATACCAAGAGAATATATGATATCTCATCAGACTGATGTGAGGGTAAATGAGAATAGAGTAAACGAACAAGGTTGTTTTTTGGCGAGGAAGCAGATGTATGACAATTCTTGTGGAGCTGCCAGTTTACTCTGTGCCGCAAAGGAATTAGGGGTTGATAAAATACCACAATACAAAGGGTCTATGTCCGAAATGACAAGGAAGAGTTCTCTTGATTTGGATAATCGTTGTGAGCGGGATTTATACTTAATAACTAGTGGTAATTATAATCCGAGAATACACAAAGATAATATCGCGGATGCCGGTTATTCTATGCCTGATAAGATAGTCATGGCTACGAGGCTTCTTGGATTGAATGCTTATGTCGTTGAAGAAAGTAACATTTTTTCGCAAGTAATTAGTTTTATTTATCCCGATGCAAGGGACTTATTAATTGGCATGGGATGTAATATAGTACATCAACGAGATGTGTTATCTTCTAACCAAAGAGTTTTGGAAGCTGTTGCTGTATCCTTTATTGGAGTTCCTGTCGGCCTCCACTGGGTGTTGTGTAGACCTGATGGAAGCTATATGGATCCAGCTGTAGGAGAAAATTATTCTTGTTTTTCAACTATGGAATTAGGTGCAAGAAGAAGTAATTCTAACTTTATAGGATATACTAAAATAGGTATTTCCATAGTTATAACTAATGAGGCTTTGTAAATTGTCGTTTTTTATCTGTGAAGGAGCTTGAATATTTTGGGGCGGGGGGCATAACAAATGATATTACTGAGTACAAATTTAGCTATATTGGGCGGATTAGTTGTGTGGGAAGACGAAATGTTTCTCTTGAAATAAGTGAACTCCCTCAAGGAATGATTGAGTGCTTAAATATTTAAGTGCTGGTAAGTTTGAGAAGGCTGGCATATTTTGCAGAGCAAACAGTGATTGACTTGGATGATATTTTTATTTTAGTCACTCGTTGTAATTGGAGTATGCTTTATTTTATTTGAAAATAGATGTATTTTATACCCGCAATTTAAACTGTAAGCCCTATGAGGGGTATGGATATTATAAGTTACTCTTTGACTAAGCATAACTTTTGGGGGTAGAAAAATAAATCTCTTGTTAATAATTAACATGATTTTAAAATCAAACTTGTTTATAATTATAAAATAATGTAAGTCGGTCATTTTATGGGAAGATTAGGAGAATAAAACAGTAATTATATTTGAGAAATCTGCTAATATATTCTTAAAGCTTTTTTGATACTGTGAACGAAGTCTGTTAATGGTGAATTTTTTGTTTATCACCATGTAAAAAAATTGAGTAGTAAAAGCGTTGACTGCTAATCCTCGCTGTTTTTATTGAAACGATTAAAAATACGCTGAATATTTTCGGCCAGTCACTCATCTTCACATAAAATTTTGACCATCATGCCGCATCCCTTAGTTGCACAATTCATTTTCAATGATATGAATATTACTAATTTCACCAGATAATGTTCTCGTGGTCAGCAGGGTATGAGTTTTCACCGTAATTTTAAGGAAACACAGTGCGTGGGGATTGAATAACAGATAGCCGACGGAATTACCCCACCGGCTGAAAGTCAAGTTCAACGAAGATTTTTATTATCTGAATTGGGCAGTTTACATCAGTGTTCGATGTTTATGAAGACGATAGATGGCGAGAAATTATATCCCGAATAGCTTCATCTATTTCTCTCTGAACTGTTTTGTTTATTTTAGATAATGTAAATATTAGAGTTCTGTTTGTTTTATTCTCTTTTCTTTTTATGTAAGTCCGTTTGTCTTTAGAAATAAATAACGAGTCAACTTTTAGCGAAGGGTTTTGCTTTCTGTTTTTGCTTTTCTTTATGATGTTTAAAATTTCTTTTTTATATATGTCCGGGGGCAAATTTGTATCAAGGTCTTTTATTTCTTCCTTTAATATTGGTAGTGTAGAACTAAGAGATTCATTAGCCTTTTCAAGTCCTTTATAATAATTGAATAATATCTTGTAGTCATTAAAGTTAAGTTCTGACGCGATTGGAAATAGAGATATTATTTCCTGAGGAACGCTTGCTGCCTGAAAGGCACGAGTGACTTTCGCGCGAGACAGATTCTCTTTTTTGGCTATGTCTTTATAGGACATCCCTGATACTTTCAGAAAATTAAGACCAATACCAAGTTCTCGGATGCTATGCTCTTTTGCTGTTTGTATATCGTTTGCTAGTTTTCTGGCATCAAGAGTAGATATATATTCTTTTGAATATAGAACTTCAAGATCTGCTCCTGCATATATTGCAGATGCTCTTCTACGAGTGCCATCCAGAATTTCAATTCTACCATCAATCTCCCTTCCTATTACAGGGAAGAATTGTTGTAGCTTTATAGTTTTTATGATATCGGCTAATGATTCTTCTGTTAGGGATTCTTGATCGCGTACATTCGTTTTTTGGTTGACGAAGGTTAAATCTTGGATCCTTTTATGAGGAATCTTAGCTTTGATAAAGGAAACTTTATTACCAGAATGGAGTGTAAACTCTTTCTTTTGGCCTTCCTTTATACTTAACAAGTCGTTGCACAAATCCACCATATCACACCCTGTTTATTCATATTGATTTATATTGACAAAAGTTAAATGCAGTGTGAGCAAGATTGTATGTAACTGTTGATGATAGTCAACGGTAGTCTTAAAAATTACTATTTTAATAGCTGGATTGATGCAATTTATCTTTATTGGATAAAAGAATAATATTCTTGTGGAGCTCTGATGTGAGAGCTCCATAGATGAAAAAATGCTTATCAATTACTATATTGATTTTGTACTATTTTTGACTACAGAAATAAGATCTCCAATAGTAATAATGTGTTCTAATGCAGATTCATCTATACGTAGATTGAACTCAAAACTAATCATATCCAGCATTTCAATCAGAGAAAGAGAATCGGCAGAAAGATCTTCAATAAATTTAGTTTCTTCAGATAGTTTGCTGTACGCTATACCATAGCAAAAGGCCACTATTGATAATATTTTTTCTTTTATCATATTTTAATCCTTATTGATATTCTTTAATACTTTTGATAGGGAAGTGGTTACATCTTTTGCTGCTTTATATATATTATTGTTTTCAGCTGTAATATCATTGTTATTTTTTAAATCAGATATATCATCTGTAAGTAATTCTGCAGAGGTATCGTCAATTTTTGACAATACCTTGCTGAGGGCGCTAGATACTTCTTTTGCCTTTTCATAGATCGCATGATTTTTATCAATTGTATCTGCGTTGGTTTCTGTTACGTAGTTTATTGTATTTGCATCTGTAACTTTTAATTTGTTGTTTATTCTGTGTTCTGTTGTGGATTTTGTAATGTCCTTTGATTTTTCCTGTAACTCTCGTTCTTGTGTTCCTGATTTAGTTCCAATGAGAGATATAAGATTACTTAGGGAGTTTGTTACTTTTTTTGAAGCTTCAAATATCGTTTCCCGTGTTAAATATGTGTCTCCATTTCTTGATAAAAAATCAGTCTGAAGTACTTTTGAATCAGTGTTTGAGTTGAATTTATTGATTTGCGAAGCTACTCTATGAGAAAGAGAAGCGCTACTTTTAGTTGTATCTGATGAGTTATCATTACTGCTTGTCACTCCTTCCGGGTGGAGAGGGGGGGTGGTTGAAGAGTTCTGTATGTTCAGAGGCCTGTGTCCCCGAGAAAGAGAGTTATTTGTAGATCTTTCTTGACTACTCGTAGTTAACAGGTCTGAACCTATTCCATCCGAATTATCTGGAGTATGGTTGAAAACCTTTTCTAAAGCTGAATTATTTGCAAATGTCTGGACAGTATCTGATATAGAGTGTGGTAGAACGGAAGTTACTTTTTGAACTAGTGCTCTTTGTGGATTTAGTAATGAGTTTCCGTTACGGGATAATAGATCGTTTGTCTGAGAAGTAGGAGACTGTGCATCATTTTCTGGGTTCTCGTGATAGCTATTGTCATATACTCTGTTGTCAAAAACTCTATTATCGTAAGTTCTATTATCATTATTTATATGATAGTGAATTACAGGTTGGGATGTTTTCTCATTGGCTCCGGGGGTTGGTCCGCCATCTGGCATATCTTCGGGAGGTGTAGGGAGGCCATCTTGGATAGGATGCGAATCTTTTATATCTTCTAAAATATCATTAAGGACTTTTCTCAACAGCTCAGGAAACACGGCTACTGTATTTAAGTCTCTTGACAGTTTACCTATACCAAATCCTTTACTATCAATAGTATTTTTACGTTGATTGCGCAAACTATCAAAGGCAAGTTTTGCCTGTGCGTCAACTAAATCATCTAGTTTGAGAGATGAAACAGTTTCATTACTTAACTTTAATTCAGCAAGAATATTATTCTTGATAAATGATGATACTTCAGTATTGAGGAGTTTTTGTCCCAATGATAAAGCTTCACCAGATGTGTGTTGTTGTGCTAATAGTGCAAGTCTGTGCTCAATGTTTTGTCGTAATTGATGGAGTTTCTTATTCTTTGCCGACCATGGTCCAAAGGCAGAATCTTGGGATAATTTATCTTTTATAATTAGTTCCGAATACTGTGCGACAATTTTTTGAAGTCCCTTTTCGTTTTCAAAATTAAGACCATTTTGATGTACTAAGGAGTACAAAACATTTGAAAATTCGAGAATCTCGCTTTTGGCATACGCATTCATTGAGTTGGAATAAATGCTTCTTAACACATCTTCTTTCCCTGAGGAAGAAAATAAAAAATCAAGACATTTCTGATTAAAAGACGTTGCAAAGTTTTCTTTTTCAGACACTGATGCTGGTGTTTTTAGAGAAGTTTGCGAACTATGGATATCGGATATTTTGCTTTTTAACTCGCTGTATTCTGTTGATGATGGTGAAGTTGCCTTATATAAGAATGTTGGCGCTTGAGTATTATTTACATTATGCATGGCGCACCTCAGAAATGGAGAAAAAGTTTATCTGTATCTGTACATGAGCTTATTGTACTACTCAAAACCTTTACTAAATTATCAAAAATACTATTGGCATTACTGTATTTTTGAACTAAAGTTTGAAGATTATTTTTCATTGTTTCATCTTCGGCAGAGAATCCGGCATTCCATGCCTGATATTTTGCATTATCTAGCACAACCTCGCCATTTCCACCTAGATTATCTAAGCTTTTTAACATATTGTCTATTGGGGTCATGTTTATATTGACAACATATCCCCCGTTTTTTTCAGATACCTCGCCGATTGTTCCACCTAATTCTGTAAGCCATTTATTTGCTTGTTCCTTACTAACAGTATTATTTGCTGGATATAGCGGTTTATCTTTATATTTTTCCTTGAGCTTTGTCAATTCGTCTTTAAGCGATTTGACTTGTAATTTCACGGAGTTTCCGTCGTTACCTCCGGGAGAGATCCAGCCGGCAAGACTGGAAAGAACAGCGCTAAAATCTTGATACATTTGAGTATATGAACTAACGGCATGTTCATATACTTTCAGATACTGTTCATTAATATTATTGATTGACTTTGCAATTTTATCCCACAGTTCTCTGTGAGATATCATTTCATATCCATCAAGCTCGGCTTCTTTCGGGGCTGAATGTAATAATTCTCTTGCGTCTTTATTAATTGGATATTCTTTCTTGGAAAGAATATCCAATAGTTGAGCGGATTTGTTTACATCCATGCTAATCTGAGATGAATGTAATGCTATTTCTTCTAGCGATGTTTTAGTCAACGTTTTTTGTGAGAGATCTTTCTTTAATGCCTGATTTGTTGTTCTGATATTATGAAGGGTGTCGTTGAGCATAGTAAGGGAACTTACAGGATGAGAACTGGTCGTTGTTTTTATATCAGAATTAACTGTTTCGGTTGATGAACCGTTGGTATTGTTTGGGCTGAATGATGAGGTGGAAATACTATTAGTCAGAGTTGTTATATTCATGGTTATTTCCTTATAGGAAGAGCCATATATTATTATGGCTCTTGGATATATTAAGCTCGAATGTTACCAGCAATCTGACTGGCTGTAGAATTCCTTGATTGGTTGATGTTGTCAATTATATTCAATAATTTTTGTATTAATTGATTTGTCGCTTGGGATGCTTCTTTAGATACTTGGGATGCTTCCTCTGCTTGTTTACTGCTGGCCTGACTGATTAGTTGTTCTTCTTCTTCAAGAGCAGATGTATAACGCCCTCCTGATGTGGATATATTACCAGCAACGGCTGATGTCTCCATTGTTGCACGGCCAATGTTTTGTTTTTGCTGAGCAGAAAGGGTATTGAGCTCGTAAGCTCTTCTCTGGGTGTCAATTTTATCCTGCAAAGAAATATCGGGAGAACTAAGAGAAGTTTTATGTTCAGTTGACAGGGATATATTATCTGGTGCCAGTTTATTTTTACCTAAAATTTTTGTGCTAGAGTTAGTTTGTGGTGAGGTGATATTTGTATCTATTTGTTTATTTAACCCTAATTTAGAACCTGCAAGCTCTTTTTCAAGAGATTGAGCAGTGGCAAGGTTCTTTCTTAAGGCTCCTTTTTGTTCGCTTATCCCTGAATGCGTTTTTTTGGCACCGATACCCGTTATACCTACTTGTGTGACCGCTCCAGTAATGCTTGATGATAGGGCTGCTAGGCCTTGCCGAACAATGTTCTCTGCAGCTGATTTTGTAGCATCGAACGCAATCAATGACAATTGAGAGCCCAATCTAGTTTCTGCAGTGCGGAGAGCAGAAAGTAGAACGGCTACACTAATAATTAAAGAAACAGCATTAGAAGAAAGACTGGAAATATCCAGGGTGTTCTCTGGAGTAATTGTGTGACTCATTTCTGAAAGATCTTTCATCTTTTTGTCAGTAAGGCGAGCAATGATTTCTGAATCATGCTGAACCTGCTCTGATAACTTCAAAAGTTGATCATCATTTAATGTAGTTGTTAATACGGGATTTTTACCGACATTAAGTGGAATATGTGCTGCTAACTGCTGATAATTTTGTGATTTTTGTGTTTCGGAAGAACTTTGAGTTTGTTTTGTGGATATATCTGTATATAAAATCGAGGCTGATTTTGTGTTTTGAATTTCCATAACATTCTCCTTATTTGTATCAAGCAGTAGTTTGTTGCAAAATTGCTTTTGCAACATCAGTTCTATTAGCCTGAGAGTTGGACATTGAGGCTAACAGCTCTGCAATTACTTCCTGCAATTGGCCGAATTTTTCTATTGCGTCACCGATGTATTTTGACAGTTGTTCAACTTGATATTTCGATAATGTCAGGTCTGCTAGATTTTTCGACGCGTTGTTTTGGAAAACAGCAGAAGCGACATTTCCTCCCGCTTGTGTGGCAGAGTTAACACTTTCTCCTAATAAAACTGCTTGGTTTAAATGGGTGGAAATAATTTGTTTGGATATTACTTCATCACCCGCTGCACCAAGAAATTTATTTAATCTGGCAACAGCATTAGTGATTAAATCGTCCAGTTGAGAAGAAAAATTCTTGAGAAACTTTGGTATAAGGTCTGTGAGGGTTTTACCTATTATTTTGCCAATATTCTCTGCAAGTTTTGCTGCTGCCTGTTTACCAACAGTGGCTACGAGAACGACTGCTGCAACCAAGACAAGAGCGCCTGCGATTGCCCCCAGAATAGAGCCAATCATTTTGGCTTTTTTCGAGTCGACGCCCAAGCCTTCGAGCATTTTTGTAAATGCATCTGAAAGGAGTTTGATTAAGGGTTCAATGACTGCTTTCATGATCGGATTCAGGGCTTGTTCCATGAAGGAATTGCCGGTCGCTGCTTGTACTATAGCATCCGTAACCATAAGAGCTAAACCAACAGCTGCCAGTGCTAGAGATGCTCCTCCAGAAAAAGCTGCTGCAACAACACTAACGATAGTTAAAAGTGCCCCAAGTATTTTCCCAACACAACCCATTACTCTGTTGAGTTCTTCTGCTTTACGTACTTCAGCAGCATACTCATCAGATTTTCTCTCCATTTCAGTTTTTCTTGATTCTTGGAGAGACTGGAATAGAGCCAGATCATTTTTTAAAGATTCTTCATTATTTTTTCCAACTAGTTGAATAAAGGTTGCCATCAATTGAGTAACACTGGCAAGTCCGGTTAATGATTTCTGCTGGGTTGATAGCTGTTCAGCAGATGCTGTGTTTGAAAATGCAGAAAAAGAGTCTATTTCTTTTTCGAGTTGCATTGATTTATCTGTAAGTTTGCTATGAATTGACAGGGTTTTCTGCTCAATCAATGTCCTGTCTTTAACTGCTGCGTCTTTTTTGATAGTGAGTTGTATTTCTTCCCGTCTTAATTTTTTATTTTCTGGTGAATCTGGGTCGAGTTCGGATAATCTTGTTTGAATTTGGTTAATTTTATTTTCTAGGTCTTTTATTTTAGAATCTGCGTTTTTTAGTTTATTAATTTGTTTTTCATAGTCTCTGGTTAGTCCTTCAGTTTCAGATAGAAGAGTATTAATTTTATCGGAGAATTCTAGGTTTTTTTGCTGTCTTGCCTGTTGCTGGGACTTCCAGGCAGTAATTTTATTTGTTAATGCAGTTAAAGATTTTTCACCGAGTATTTGAATAAGGTTTCCAATTAAAAGCGTTAGTTGGGAACTTGCATTTAATGACTTTGGTGCTTTAAGTTCAGGGATTAATATATTCGAAGTTGAGTGTGCATTAGTTGTATTAATATTTTTGTTAGCAGTAAGATCAGCAATTGTAAGAGAAAATAATTTGTTAGCTGCATCATTTGCAGCCTGGATAGTATTGTCTCCAAGCTCAGTGGAAGCCAATATTTTGGCAAGAGGCAAACCAGTGTTTGTGGTGCTTACATTATGCATAATAATTACTCCTTGATATCCTGAATTGCGTCTAAGTATGATTGTGCTTTTATTTTTAATTTTTCATCATTGCTGTGTTGAATTACGAGTTCGAAGCACTCTTTGGCTTTCAAGGGGGCTTTCAACCGAAGCTGGCATTGTCCAGTATGGAATACCGGTGTATAGTCATTTTTTCCTAATGCAAAAGCGACAGCATAAAGGTCTGCTGCTTGTTGGAACTGTTCTTTTATCTGATAAATAGCTGCGAGTCCCATAATGTAGTCTACATTGTAAAAGTCGTATATACATAAAAATCTGAAGAAAACTTCAGCTTCCTCTATTCTTCCTTTGTTGTAAAAGTCATAAGCATATGAATAAATGTCATCCATCATATCATCAGGAATTGCATTAATATCTTTCAGTGTAGCGCCAGAGTTAATTGCATCAATTACTGCAGTAGAGATGCTTTCATTTTCAGTGATATTTAAAGACATAAGGTCTCCTTTTTGTCTGCATTACTTTAATAAGTATAAAATTTAATATAAACAGATTTAATTTGTATTGCTTTGACGGTATACAGCCTTTAGAACCTCTGCGCTTATTTCTATTTGTAAAACTTTTGTTGATTCATTAAATATTTTATCGTAGACGGAACTGGATACTAGATTTGTAAGATCCTTCATTTGTGTGTTAAACAAATCCATGTCACTGCTATAACGTTTTAAAATCTTTGCTCTGAGGCCAGATGAGGCAATCTCGTTTAGTGCTGTATGACTGATAGATGTTTGTGCTGATTTTTCATCAAGTTTTATATCCGGGAATTTTTTTTCAATAGCTGCAAATATGTTTTTTTTGTTATCTGAGGTCAAAACAACTCCATTGTGTATGGCCATTTCATCTATACTTCTGTTTATCATTGAAGAGACATAAGAGGTTCGCTCTTGGCTCATCCAACAAAATAGTTGATTCCCCGAATTACTATCTTTTATTTTGTCTATGACGCTGTCCCTGATTTTATTTATATTCACCGGGCATCCAAAATTCTTCTGAGGAAAGCGTTGTTTTAAGTTAAAAACAGATAATATTTTCTTTACAAGCTTATTGTGACTTAACGAATCAAATGATGGGCGAGGAATCGCGAATTCAACCTGTGGAAGTATTTTGTTTAGAATTTGCATGATACCCCCTATATGTTAGTTCACTTCTGAAGTGATGTTTGCAATGGTTAGTTTAATACAAAATAAAAATTCGTACAAAGATTCAATGAGTTCATCAGGTGAAAGATATTTTTTGTAGTGTTTCTTGGTCAAAACACATTGATGAGTATCAGGGAGAAGACAGATAGAAGAACCATAATCTCTACTCAAAGAGTAGTTAAGGATGAGTATGTGTTCTGGATTAATAATATTTTCTGTAAAAAGTTCATGTTCATTAAGAAGTCCGGTCAAAAAGATGTATTCATCATTATCTGTTATACAAACAGGTATTTGTTCTTCGAGCAATATAAAGGCTTGATTTTTATCGTTAAAATCAAGCTTTGCACCTGTTATTTCATAAAGTTTATCATATAGTTTGCGACACATTTCTATGGCCTTCTATATATTAGAATGAGAGTTATTCAATAAAAGCTTATTGACCTGTAATAAGTCGTGAATGTAAAGTTTGGTTCCAAGATCTGGCGATTTAAGAGAATTGTAATAATCAATAGTTTTTATTGACTTTTCGATAATTTCTTCTTTTTTATCTGTTGCTCCGATTTTTAATTCGTTTAATACACGAGACATATTGCTGGGTGCTGATTTTACTAAGTATGAGTGGCAAGCGTTGATGACCGCATCAAAGTCTTCTGAAGATACATTTTCAGTAGGATGTTTGTAAAGTGAAATTGATAAAGGCTTGAATGTTTTTGGGGTGTGGATAAGGTTAATTTTATTGAAACTTTTAAGATAGCTACGTCGTAATTGAGTCAATCTGGAAAGATCAAAATCAGATTCAATATACTTCATTATCTCGTTATAAGACTGATTGAGACTTTCAATGCGTTGCCTAACTTTATTTGCATACGCGTATACATTGTTAGGTGTAGCAACCAATTTAACGTCAGGGAGTGGAAAGTATATTTCAGAATTTCCTGCTTTAAGAACATTAAGTGCCATACCAGCACAGTTTTCAGATTTACTGATTAATTTATAATTTGCCAATTGTCTGAAAGCATCTGCTTTCTTTTGGCATATAAATTTTGACATGTTTGTTTCATCAAGGCCAAAAAGGTTATAGCTGATTTTACCATCCTTTGTTTTATTATCACCTGATAATGGAATGTATACTTTATCAGCACTGACCCCCCAATAACCATAGGGGTCTTTTTTTTGATTAGCTCTGGGAAAAAATATTTTTTTGTTGTTATTTTGATCTTGTTTTGAATTTAATAAGTTTCTAACCTCTTGGCCTGCATCAAGTCTTTCGGCTGTTTGGTCTGAAATCATATTTAGTTTGTCTTGTTTATAGGTATCGACACTGTAACCTGAGCGTTTTTCAAAAAGGTAGTTTATTTCTGTATCTTTTGTAACATTCCCGCCGGGATACCAGCTGAGATAGGTATGAGTTGGTTCCTGTAGTAAATTGTTTTTTATACTGATACTGGTATGCCCTAAATGGGTTATGCCTCTATTTCCCCAGCAACGAAACACTAAATGTCTTTCAAGATTTTTGGCTGTACCGATGCCATGAAAACTCTCTGCGGTATTCAACATTAATTTGATGTCTTTACCTGTAAAAGAATGTTGAATTGAATTTTTGACTGCTTCATAGGCGGCAAACGCACTTTCTGCAGATTTTTCGCTAGCTAATGTCTTGAGGAAAAGCAATAAGGATTTTTGATTCGCTAGTCGATAATTTTTTAGTTGTTCATTTAATATCTGTGAATTTATCTTTGCATTAATAGTGCTTAATGTTCTGAAAAAGAGATCCTTTAGGTTGAATTTCTGTGCTACCAATATAGGTCCATGCTCTGTATCTTCAACGCGTATAGGCCCTTTTGTATTGCTTGCGTCAATGAAATTGCTAATTTTGAGAATCATACTTTATTAACTCTCCATTACGTGGTGATTGTGGGGATGTAAAATGTATTTGATATATAATATATTCAATTAATAAATTTAGAAACTTGAGCCTGTTAACATAATCAAATTTTCTTTTGCTGTATATAATATGTACCTCGTGAGCATATGTAGTGCTGGTTTCATCATGAAATCCCACAAGTTAAAGTGTCTGATATATCAGGCTCGGAGTGTTATAGAAAAAGAGAGAACCCTGTTGAATAAGTATCTTTTTTGTTGTAAAACGAGGTACAAAACTGCAATCAATGCCCCATTTATGACTGAGGATAATTAAATGCACATAACTAATTTGGGATTGCATCAGGTTTCATTTCAAAGCGGAGATTCCTATAAAGGCGCAGAAGAAACCGGAAACCAAAAAGGTGTAAGCGTGATTTCATATCAAAGAGTTAAAAATGGAGAGAGAAATAAGGGGGTCGAAGCGCTTAATCGATTATATTTACAGAACCAAACAAGCTTAACAGGGAAAGGCCTTTTGTTTGCGCGTGACAGAGCTGCAGTTTTTTACGAGGCAATAAAGTTGGCAGGTGGTGATACGTCAAAAATTAAAGCCATGATGGAACAATTAGATACCTATAAACTTGGTGAAGTTGATAAAAGAAATATTAATGAGCTTAATAAAGTAATAAGTGAAGAGATAGGAGCACAGCTAGGCATTAAAAATAAAAAGGAATTGCAATCGGAAATAAAACAAATATTTACTAATTATTTAAATAATAAGAATTGGGAACCGATCAACAAAAATATTAATTATCATGGGAAAAATTATGGTTTTCAATTAACACCCGCCTCTCATATGAAGATAGGGAATAAAAATATATTTGTCAAAGAGTATAATGGAAAAGGAATTTGTTGTGCTTCTACGAGAGAGAGTGAGCATATTGCGAATATGTGGCTTTCAAAAGTGGTGGATGACGAGGGGAAGGAAATTTTTTCGGGTATCAGACATGGAGTTATATCAGCCTATGGATTGAAAAAAAACTCATCTGAAAGAGCTGTTGCAGCTCGTAATAAAGCTGAGGAGTTAGCAAGCGCAGCATTATATAGCAGACAAGAATTATTATCACAGGCTTTGTCTGGTAAAACAGTAGATTTAAAGATTGTTTCGACTTCTCTTCTGACGCCGACCAGTTTAACTGGGGGAGAGGAGAGTATGTTAAAAGATCAGGTAAAGGCATTAAAAGGGTTAAACTCTAAAAGGGGGGAACCAACGAAATTATTAATTCGGAATAGTGATGGTCTTCTGCAAGAAGTAAAGGTTAATCTAAAAGTGGTGACATTTAACTTTGGTGTAAATGAATTAGCGCTAAAAATGGGCTTAGGCTGGAGGAATGTTGACAAGCTTAATGGTGAATCAATATGTTCTTTGTTGGGGGATAATTTCCTCAAAAATGGTGTGATTGGAGGTTGGGCTGCAGAAGCTATAGAAAAAAATCCACCATGTAAGAATGATGTGATATATCTGGCTAACCAGATAAAAGAGATTGTAAACAAGAAGTTACAAAAAAATGATAATGGAGAGCCGTATAAATTGTCACAAAGAATGGCTCTATTGGCTTATACTATAGGTGCTGTACCTTGCTGGAATTGTAAGAGTGGGAAGGACAGAACAGGTATGCAGGATGCTGAAATTAAAAGAGAAATAATAAGAAAACATGAAACAGGGCAGTTTTCTCAATTAAATAGTAAATTATCCTCAGAAGAGAAAAGATTATTTTCTACTATTCTAATGAATAGTGGTAATATGGAAATCCAAGAGATGAATACTGGTGTGCCTGGAAATAAAGTTATGAAAAAATTACCGCTATCTTCGTTAGAGCTGTCTTATGCTGAAAGAATAGGGGACCCCAAAATATGGAATATGGTGAAAGGGTATTCGTCATTTGTATAAGAGGAATATATGGAAGATTTAGCAGATGTTATTTGCCGAGCCTTGGGTATCCCTTCAATTGATACCGATGATCAAGCAATCATGCTTGATGATGATGTGTTAATATATATTGAAAAAGAAGGAGATTCAATAAATTTATTATGCCCTTTTTGTGCATTGCCTGAAAATATAAATGATCTTATATATGCGTTGAGCCTAAATTACTCAGAAAAGATATGTTTAGCTACTGATGATGAAGGTGGAAGTCTAATTGCGCGATTAGATCTTACCGGGATAAATGAATTCGAGGATATATATGTTAATACAGAATATTATATTTCGCGTGTGCGTTGGCTGAAGGATGAATTTGCGCGAAGAATGAAGGGGTATTAATGTCCCGTTTCGTATTTATTTTTCTGTGTTTTATCCCATATTTAGGGAGAGCTGATTGTTGGGATAAGGCTGGTGAAAGGTACAACATTCCATCGAGTTTGTTAAAAGCGATTGCGGAAAAAGAATCCGGATTTAATAAATTTGCAGTCAATGTTAATAACAATGGAAGTAAAGATTATGGTATAATGCAAATAAATGACTTTCATTCTAAAAGACTTAGAGAAATGGGATATACTGAGGAAATGCTAATTAGTCATCCATGTCTTTCTGTACATTATGCAGCAAAGTTATTAAATGAGTTTATGCTGATGTATGGAAGAGGGTGGGAGGCTGTTGGTGCCTATAATGCAGGAACATCTCCGAAAAAGAAAAAAGAAAGATTAAAGTACGCAGAGGATATCTATAAACGCTATTTGCGGATAGCAGCAGAGAGCAAGCAGAATAATCGAAGGATATAAGAGGATTTATGTCTGAGGCAAAGAACTCAAATCTTGCACCATTCAGGTTATTAGTGAAACTCACAAACGGTGTCGGGGATGAGTTTCCGTTATATTATGGGAATAACTTAATTGTTCTCGGACGGACGATAGAAACACTTGAGTTTGGAAACGATAATTTCCCAGAAAATATTATTCCAGTAACAGATAGTAAATCGGATGGTATAATTTATTTGGCCATAAGTAAAGATAATATCTGTCAATTTAGTGATGAAAAAGGTGAACAAATTGATATCAATTCACAATTTAACTCATTTGAATATGACGGAGTTTCTTTTCAACTTAAAAATATGATGGAGGATAAATCGAGAGTTCATATACTAAACGGAATGTATAATAAACCCTCGGTGTTTTTTTTCTTTGCTGTTATTGTTGTGTTAATTATAATTTTTTCCCTCTCTTTAAAGAAAGATGAAGTAAAAGAAATTGCTGAAATTATAGATGATAAGAGATATGGAATAGTCAACACAGAACAGTGCAATTATATTCTTGCCGAAACACAAAATGATGCGGTATGGGCATCTGTAGCCTTAAATAAAACCGGATTTACCAAATGCAGATATATTCTGGTGTCCAACAAAGAAATAAATAGAATTCAACAATATATCAATCAACGATTCCCATATATCAATTTGTATGTGTTGAATTTAGTGAGTGATAAAGCGGAATTACTGGTATTTTTAAGTAAAGAAAGAAATAGTTCAAAAGATACCGAACTTGAGAAATTGAAAAATGCTCTGATAGTTGAATTTCCGTATATCAAAAATATTAAATTCAACTATCTTAGCGATCATAATGCAAGGGAGGATGCTAAAGGTATTTTCACAAAGGTAAATGTCCAGTATAAAGAGATTTGTGAAACTAATAAAGTTACATATTCTGTCAGAGAAGAACTGACAGATGAAAAGCTTGAGCTCATTAATAGACTGATTTCTGATTATAAAAATGTATATGGAGATCAGTATATTGAGTTTTCTGTACTTTTGATAGATGATGATTTTAAAGGTAAATCATATCTTAACAGCAAAGACAGTTATGTAATGTTGAATGATAAACACTGGTTTTTTTTAGATAAAAATAAGTGAGGATAAAATGAGTGTTACAGTACCGAATAAAGATTGGACTCTGAGTTCATTATCTGAAACTTTTGATGATGGAACTCAAACATTACAAAGGCAACTAACATCGGCACTAAATGCATTAGCTGAAAATCCTTCGAATCCACAGTTGCTGGCTGAATACCAAAGTAAATTATCTGAATATACATTATATAGGAACGCGCAATCTAATACTGTGAAAGTGATTAAGGATGTTGATGCTGCAATTATTCAAAACTTCAGATAATAGGGAGCATTCATGAATTACATTTATCCAGTCAATCAGGTTGATATTATCAAAGCCAGTGATTTTCAATCTCAAGAGATATCAAGCCTGGAAGACGTCGTGTCGGCTAAATATAGTGATATTAAGATGGATACAGATATTCAAGTATCACAAATAATGGAGATGGTAAGCAATCCAGAATCATTAAACCCAGAATCTTTGGCCAAGTTACAGACGACGCTCTCAAATTATTCAATAGGAGTATCATTAGCTGGCACGTTAGCAAGAAAAACAGTTTCGGCTGTTGAAACTTTATTAAAGTCTTAATTTATATGATTAGGTATAAAGGTTTTATTTTATTCTTGTTGCTGATGTTGATTGGATGTGAGCAACGTGAAGAGTTAATTTCTAATTTATCTCAAAGACAGGCAAATGAAATAATATCTGTGCTAGAACGCCATAATATTACTGCTAGAAAAGTTGATGGAGGTAAACAGGGGATCTCGGTACAAGTCGAAAAGGGGACATTTGCATCGGCAGTTGATTTGATGCGCATGTACGATTTGCCAAATCCGGAGAGAGTTGATATCTCACAAATGTTTCCTACAGATTCATTAGTGTCTTCTCCAAGAGCTGAAAAGGCCCGTTTATATAGTGCTATTGAGCAACGGCTGGAACAGTCTTTAGTTTCTATTGGTGGTGTTATTTCGGCAAAAATACATGTTAGCTATGATCTTGAAGAAAAAAATATATCTTCAAAACCGATGCATATATCAGTAATCGCTATATATGACTCACCGAAAGAGTCTGAACTATTAGTTAGTAATATTAAGCGATTTTTGAAAAACACCTTTTCTGATGTTAAGTATGAAAATATATCTGTCATATTAACTCCGAAAGAAGAATATGTTTATACAAATGTACAACCTGTTAAGGAAATTAAATCGGAATTTTTAACAAATGAAGTAATATATGTATTTCTCGGGATGGCTGTACTAGTTGTCATTCTTTTGGTATGGGCATTCAAAACAGGGTGGTTCAAGAGAAACAAAATATGATAAGAATGGATGGAATTTATAAAAAATATCTTTCAATAATTTTTGATCCAGCGTTCTATATAAATAGAAATCGGTTGAATTTGCCTTCTGAACTGTTAGAAAATGGCGTAATCAGAAGTGAGATTAATAATCTCATAATTAATAAATATGATCTAAATTGCGATATTGAACCTTTAAGCGGGGTAACCGCTATGTTTGTTGCCAACTGGAATTTACTTCCAGCTGTTGCTTATTTTATCGGTAGTCAAGAGTCTCGGTTAATTAATCATAGTGAGATGGTTATTAGTTATTATGGGGGCAAAATCAGTAAGCAAGGGGAGGCCGCTATTCGAAGTGGTTTTTGGCATCTTATTGCGTGGAAGGAAAATATATCTGTTGGTATATATGAAAGAATAAACTTATTATTTAATCCAATTGCTTTGGAGGGAAATTATACGCCTGTAGAAAGAAATTTGTCCCGATTAAATGAAGGTATGCAATATGCAAAAAGGCACTTTACCGGTATCCAGACATCATGCCTATGATGGTGTTGTTATAAAGAGAATTGAAAAGGAATTATGTAAAACCATAAAAGATAGAGACACTGAGAGTAAGAAGAAAGCAATTTGTATTATAAAGGATGCTACGAAAAAAGCTGAATCACTGCGTATAGATGCTGTATGCGATGGTTATCAAATTGGTATACAGACTGCTTTTGAGCATATTATTGACTATATTTGTGAATGGAAGTTAAAGCAAAATGAAAACAGAAGAAATATTGAGGACTATATAACTAGTTTGCTTTCAGAAAATTTACATGATGAGAGGATCATTAGCACTTTATTGGAGCAGTGGCTTAGTTCGTTGCGTAATACAGTAACAGAATTAAAAGTGGTTTTGCCCAAGTGTAATTTAGCACTGAGGAAAAAGTTAGAACTTGATCTCCATAAATATCGCTCAGATGTCAAGATTATTTTAAAATATTCTGAAGGGAATAATTATATATTCTGTAGTGGTAATCAAGTAGTGGAGTTTAGTCCTCAGGATGTAATATCAGGTGTTAAAATAGAACTTGCGGAAAAATTAACAAAAAATGATAAAAAATATTTCAAAGAGTTAGCACATGAGAAACTGAGACAAATTGCAGAAGACTTGTTAAAAGAGAATCCTGTTAATGATTAATCAAATAAATGCAAGCAATGCTCTGCAGCAAAGATTAAATAGTGAAGAATTTGTTAATTTAAATGAGAGATTATCATCTTCGCAATCATTTGATGAGGATATAATCTATGAAATAATGCAATATTTCTCACAGAGTGAATTAAATTCCATAGATAATGATGAACTGCACAATAAGATTGAACAATTATTCAATTCACGTTTTCCTTATCTTACAGCTGCACAAAAAAGTTCACTTCTTAATAAACTCATAGATGCAAATCAATATGTCGATTTGCATGAGGGATTTTATGCATCATTGTCCATATATAACAATATTGATTTCTATATTAAGACTACAACCTTCGATTCATTAATTAGTGTCTTTGAAGCAGGGAGAGAGGCAGATGATTCGACATGGTAGTAATAAGTTGAAAATATTTATTTTAAGTATATTGCTATTAACACTGAGTGGGTGTGCTTTAAAGTCATCATCTAATTCTGAAAAAGAATGGCATATTGTTCCTGTAAGTAAGGATTATTTTTCTATTCCAAATGATTTATTATGGTCGTTTAATACAACCAATAAAAGTATAAATGTTTACTCTAAATGTATTAGTGGTAAGGCGGTTTATAGTTTTAATGCAGGTAAATTCATGGGCAACTTTAATGTTAAGGAAGTAGATGGATGCTTCATGGATGCACAAAAGATAGCTATAGATAAACTATTTTCTATGCTGAAAGACGGGGTTGTTTTAAAAGGTAATAAGATAAATGATACCATCCTTATAGAGAAGGATGGGGAAGTTAAATTAAAATTAATTCGAGGGATATAATTGTATTGTGAGTAAATATAAAGGTCTAAATACAAGTAATATGTTTTACATTTACTCTAGTGGACATGAACCAGTTAACGTTGAGCTTGTAAAAGATAAAGAACGTAACATAATTGAGCTGGCTCCAGCATGGAAGGGTTTTTTTTTGTCCGAAATCAAAATATAAAATTCAGTGATAATGTGAACTATCATTATCGCTTTAACATTAATAGTTGTGCAAAATTTCTTGCTTTTTGGGACTATTTCAGTGGTGCTCTAGTAGAGCATAGCCATGCTGAAAAATGTATTCATTTCTATCATGAGAATGATCTTCGGGATAGTTGTAATACCGAATCGATGCTTGATAAGTTAATGTTAAGATTCATCTTTTCATCTGACCAGAATGTAAGTAATGCACTGGCTATGATACGAATGACTGAGTCATATCATTTGGTTCTTTATCTTCTGAGAACTATTGAGAAAGAAAAGGAGGTAAGAATAAAGAGTCTGACAGAGCATTATGGTGTGTCGGAGGCTTATTTTAGATCTTTATGTAGAAAAGCTTTAGGGGCAAAAGTCAAAGAACAACTGAACACTTGGCGGTTAGTAAATGGTTTATTAGATGTATTTTTGCACAATCAAACAATCACTTCTGCTGCCATGAATAATGGGTATGCATCAACATCCCATTTTTCAAATGAGATAAAAACACGACTAGGCTTTTCTGCAAGAGAATTATCGAATATTACTTTTTTAGTGAAAAAAATAAATGAAAAAATTTAATATTAAATCTTTGACTCTCTTGATTGTATTGTTACCATTGATAGTTAATGCTAATAATATTGACTCTCATTTATTAGAACAAAATGACATAGCGAAATATGTTGCTCAAAGTGATACGGTAGGATCTTTTTTTGAACGTTTTTCTGCGTTATTAAATTATCCTATTGTTGTTAGCAAACAAGCTGCAAAAAAGAGAATATCTGGGGAGTTTGATTTATCTAATCCAGAAGAAATGCTTGAAAAAATGACATTACTTGTGGGACTCATATGGTATAAAGATGGAAATGCATTATACATATATGACTCTGGAGAATTAATAAGCAAAGTTATTTTGCTGGAGAATATATCACTTAATTATCTTATTCAGTATCTGAAGGATGCTAACCTTTATGATCACAGATATCCTATAAGAGGAAACATTAGTGATAAAACATTCTATATATCTGGTCCTCCGGCATTGGTTGAACTGGTAGCTAATACAGCAACTTTGCTTGATAAGCAGGTTTCTTCTATTGGGACAGATAAAGTTAATTTTGGGGTTATAAAATTAAAAAATACATTTGTTAGTGACAGAACTTATAATATGAGAGGGGAGGATATTGTCATCCCAGGGGTGGCTACTGTTGTAGAACGTTTATTAAATAATGGTAAGGCTCTGAGTAACAGACAAGCCAAAAATGATCCGATGCCACCCTTTAATATTACACAGAAAGTATCTGAGGATAGTAATGACTTTTCATTTAGTTCAGTTACCAATAGTTCTATATTAGAGGATGTATCACTTATTGCATATCCAGAAACCAATTCTATATTAGTCAAAGGTAATGATCAGCAAATACAGATTATTCGCGATATTATCACTCAGTTAGATGTAGCCAAACGACATATAGAATTATCATTATGGATAATCGATATTGATAAATCTGAATTAAATAACCTTGGCGTTAATTGGCAAGGAACGGCTTCATTTGGTGATTCGTTTGGTGCATCATTTAATATGAGCTCATCAGCATCGATAAGCACTTTGGACGGCAATAAGTTTATTGCTTCAGTTATGGCATTAAATCAGAAAAAGAAAGCAAATGTAGTTTCAAGGCCGGTGATTTTGACACAAGAGAATATTCCGGCTATATTTGATAATAACAGGACTTTTTATGTGTCATTAGTTGGTGAGCGCAATTCTTCGTTGGAGCATGTTACGTATGGAACATTGATAAATGTTATACCTCGCTTTTCATCTCGGGGACAAATTGAGATGTCTTTAACGATAGAGGATGGAACAGGAAATAGTCAGTCAAATTACAATTATAATAATGAAAATACATCTGTCCTTCCAGAAGTTGGAAGGACCAAAATCAGTACAATAGCGAGAGTTCCACAAGGCAAAAGTTTGTTGATAGGTGGTTATACGCATGAAACGAACTCTAACGAAATAGTATCTATTCCTTTTCTCTCCTCTATTCCTGTAATCGGTAATGTGTTCAAGTATAAAACAAGTAATATCAGTAATATTGTAAGGGTTTTTCTGATTCAACCCCGTGAGATAAAGGAGTCAAGTTATTATAATACTGCAGAATATAAGAGCCTCATATCTGAAAGAGAAATACAAAAGACTACACAAATAATCCCATCTGAAACTACTTTGCTGGAAGACGAAAAATCATTGGTTTCATACTTAAATTACTAACTATAAAGTAGGTGATGTATGCTTGATGTTAAAAATACAGGAGTTTTTAGCTCTGCATTCATTGATAAGTTGAATGCAATGACAAATTCAGATGATGGAGATGAGACTGCTGATGCAGAGCTTGATTCTGGCTTGGCTAATAGCAAGTATATTGACTCATCTGATGAGATGGCTTCCGCTCTTTCGTCATTTATAAACAGAAGAGACCTTGAGAAACTGAAAGGAACAAATAGTGATAGTCAGGAACGTATTTTAGATGGGGAAGAAGATGAAATTAATCACAAGATTTTTGATTTAAAGAGAACTTTAAAAGATAACCTTCCTCTAGATCAGGATTTTATAGACAGACTAAAGAGATATTTTAAAGATCCAAGTGATCAAGTCTTAGCATTAAGGGAACTTTTGAATGAAAAAGATCTTACTGCTGAACAAGTCGAATCATTAACTAAAATTATTAATGAGATAATATCAGGTAGTGAAAAAAGTGTTAATGCTGGAATAAATTCAGCTATACAGGCTAAATTATTTGGCAACAAAATGAAACTTGAACCACAGCTTTTGCGTGCATGTTATCGTGGTTTTATCATGGGGAACATATCAACAACAGATCAGTATATAGAATGGCTTGGTAATTTTGGTTTTAATCACAGACATACAATTGTGAATTTTGTAGAGCAGTCACTGATTGTAGACATGGATTCTGAGAAACCGAGCTGTAATGCTTATGAGTTTGGTTTTGTGTTATCTAAATTAATTGCAATTAAGATGATTAGAACTTCAGATGTAATTTTTATGAAGAAACTGGAATCCTCAAGCTTGCTAAAAGATGGCAGTTTAAGTGCAGAGCAGCTATTGCTAACTTTATTATATATTTTTCAATATCCAAGTGAAAGTGAGCAAATTCTTACTTCTGTTATAGACGTATCACGAGCCAGTCATGAGGATTCTGTAGTGTATCAAACATATCTATCTTCTGTTAATGAAAGTCCTCATGATATATTTAAAAGTGAAAGTGAAAGAGAAATTGCGATCAATATTCTACGAGAGCTTGTCACAAGTGCATACAAGAAAGAGCTTTCTAGATAACAGGAGATGAAAGTGATCCAGTCTTTTCTTAAGCAAGTAAGTACTAAGCCTGAATTAATTATATTAGTGCTTATGGTTATGATCATTGCTATGTTGATCATACCATTACCTACATACCTTGTTGATTTTTTAATAGGGCTTAATATTGTACTTGCTATTCTCGTTTTTATGGGATCATTTTATATTGAAAGAATATTGAGTTTTTCTACATTCCCTTCGGTTTTGTTGATAACGACATTATTTCGTCTCGCTTTATCAATAAGTACTAGTCGACTAATTTTAGTTGATGCGGATGCGGGTAAAATTATTACTACATTTGGCCAGTTTGTCATTGGTGATAGTCTGGCTGTAGGTTTTGTTATTTTTTCAATAGTAACTGTTGTGCAGTTCATTGTTATAACAAAAGGATCTGAAAGGGTTGCGGAGGTAGCTGCTCGCTTTTCTCTTGACGGTATGCCGGGGAAACAAATGAGCATTGATGCGGATTTAAAGGCTGGAATTATTGATGCCGCAGGAGCTAAAGAAAGACGCAGTATTCTGGAACGTGAGAGTCAATTGTATGGTTCATTTGATGGAGCAATGAAGTTCATTAAAGGTGATGCAATTGCTGGCATCATTATTATTTTTGTCAATTTAATAGGAGGTATTTCTGTTGGTATGAGTCAACATGGAATGTCTCTATCTGGTGCATTATCTACTTATACCATACTAACTATTGGTGACGGATTGGTCTCTCAGATTCCTGCTCTGTTAATTTCTATAAGTGCAGGATTTATCGTTACAAGAGTTAATGGTGATAGCGATAATATGGGACGTAACATAATGTCCCAGATATTTGGGAATCCTTTTGTTCTCATTGTTACATCAGCTCTTGCCTTGGCGATAGGGATGTTGCCAGGTTTTCCGTTTTTTGTTTTTTTCCTGATAGCAGTTACTTTGACGGCTTTATTCTATTATAAAAAGGTCGTAGAAAAAGAAAAAAGTCTGTCTGAGTCTGATTCTAGTGGCTATACTGGTACATTTGATATTGATAATAGCAATGACTCATCTTTGGCAATGATAGAAAATCTGGATGCTATTAGTTCAGAAACCGTTCCTTTAATTTTATTATTTGCCGAAAATAAGATAAGTGCAAATGATATGGAAGGTCTTATTGAAAGGATAAGAAGTCAGTTCTTTATTGATTATGGTGTCAGGCTTCCAACTATTTTATATAGAACAAGCAATGAGCTTAAGGTCGATGATATTGTTTTGTTAATAAATGAGGTGCGTGCCGATAGTTTTAATATATACTTTGATAAAGTGTGTATTACAGATGAAAATGGAGATATAGATGCTCTAGGTATTCCTGTTGTTTCAACTTCATATAATGAACGTGTTATTTCTTGGGTAGACGTTTCATATACAGAAAATCTAACTAATATTGATGCTAAAATTAAAAGTGCTCAAGATGAATTTTATCACCAGTTGTCACAAGCTTTATTAAACAACATAAATGAGATTTTTGGTATACAAGAAACAAAAAATATGTTAGATCAGTTTGAAAATCGGTATCCTGATCTATTAAAGGAAGTCTTCCGACATGTGACTATACAGAGAATTTCTGAGGTATTACAAAGATTGCTTGGAGAAAATATTTCTGTTCGCAATTTAAAACTTATTATGGAGTCTTTGGCGCTTTGGGCTCCCAGAGAAAAAGATGTCATAACATTAGTTGAACATGTCCGTGCATCACTTTCTAGGTATATTTGTAGTAAAATAGCTGTTTCTGGTGAGATTAAAGTTGTGATGCTTTCCGGATATATTGAGGATGCAATAAGAAAAGGGATAAGGCAAACCTCTGGTGGCTCTTTCTTGAATATGGATATAGAGGTTTCGGATGAGGTAATGGAAACTTTAGCACATGCTTTGAGAGAATTGAGAAATGCAAAAAAAAATTTCGTTCTTTTGGTATCAGTAGATATACGTAGGTTTGTTAAAAGACTTATAGATAACAGATTTAAGAGTATACTCGTTATATCGTATGCTGAGATTGATGAAGCATATACCATTAATGTATTAAAGACTATTTAGTGAGGTTTAAATATGAGTAACATTAATTTAGTTCAATTAGTTAGAGATAGTCTTTTCACGATTGGTTGTCCTCCATCAATTATTACAGATTTAGACAGCCATTCAGCGATTACCATTTCTTTGGATAGTATGCCTGCTATTAATATAGCTCTTGTCAATGAGCAGGTTATGTTATGGGCTAATTTCGATGCACCAAGTGATGTAAAACTTCAGTCATCTGCTTATAACATATTAAATTTAATGTTAATGAACTTTAGTTATAGCATTAATGAGCTGGTAGAGCTTCATCGTTCTGATGAGTACTTACAGTTAAGAGTTGTTATTAAAGATGACTACGTTCACGATGGGATTGTTTTTGCAGAGATTCTGCATGAGTTTTATCAGAGGATGGAAATCTTAAATGAGGTCTTATAATCAATGAGCTATATAAAATTGCTCACTCAATTATCTTTTCCTAATAGAATCTCGGGGCCAATCTTGGAAACAAGTCTTAGTGATGTTTCGATTGGTGAGATTTGTAACATTCAGGCTGGAATTGAAAGTAATGAAATTATTGCAAGAGCTCAGGTTGTAGGATTTCATGATGAAAAAACAATATTAAGCTTGATTGGAAATTCTCGTGGACTTTCACGGCAAACGTTGATTAAGCCCACTGCCCAGTTTCTTCATACGCAAGTCGGCCGTGGATTATTGGGAGCAGTAGTCAATCCTTTAGGGGAGGTTACTGATAAGTTTGCTGTTACGGATAACAGTGAAATTCTTTATCGACCTGTAGATAATGCTCCTCCGCTATATAGTGAAAGGGCTGCAATTGAGAAGCCTTTTTTAACAGGTGTTAAGGTTATTGATTCTTTACTCACGTGTGGTGAAGGACAGCGAATGGGGATTTTTGCGTCAGCTGGTTGTGGCAAAACTTTTCTCATGAATATGCTCATTGAACATAGTAGTGCTGATATATATGTTATTGGGTTAATTGGTGAGCGAGGTCGAGAGGTTACAGAAACGGTTGATTATTTGAAAAACTCTGAGAAAAAAAGCAGGTGTGTTTTAGTATATGCAACTTCGGATTACTCTTCGGTTGATCGTTGTAATGCTGCATATATAGCCACTGCTATAGCCGAATTTTTTAGGACTGAAGGACATAAAGTAGCGCTTTTTATTGATTCATTAACAAGGTATGCCAGAGCATTACGTGATGTGGCCTTAGCCGCTGGAGAATCACCTGCCAGAAGAGGCTATCCGGTTTCGGTTTTTGATAGCTTACCCAGACTTCTTGAAAGGCCAGGAAAGTTAAAGGCAGGTGGCTCTATTACTGCATTTTACACTGTTCTTTTGGAGGATGATGATTTTGCTGATCCATTAGCTGAAGAGGTAAGATCCATTTTAGATGGACATATATATTTGAGCAGAAATCTAGCCCAAAAAGGACAATTTCCTGCAATTGATTCCTTAAAAAGTATAAGCAGGGTATTTACACAGGTTGTTGATGAAAAACATCGTATTATGGCCGCTGCATTTCGGGAGCTACTTTCTGAAATAGAAGAGCTAAGGACAATTATTGACTTTGGTGAATACAAACCGGGGGAGAATGCCTCTCAGGATAAAATCTACAACAAAATATCTGTTGTTGAGAGTTTTCTGAAGCAAGATTATCGACTCGGTTTTACTTATGAGCAGACAATGGAGCTTATTGGTGAAACAATTAGATAAGGTTTTAAAAATCAAAGATAAATATCAACGGTCTGTTAAATTAATTGAAGCACACATATTAACACTAAAAAAAAAACTCTTTGTATCGAGATGTGGAGGCATTAGATAAAAGGATTATATACTTCCTGCAACTGGAGAATGACTTGGAACCTATAGGCGCTCAGAGTGTTAGTCAGCTTTTCAATACAAGACGTAAGATCGCTATAGTAAAAAAGCATATTATCCAATATCAGTCTGAACGAATTCTTCTAAAGGGAAGAATTGAAGAAATTCAAAAAGATATTGATGAGGCAAATGCTTCTAAAAGAAAACTGCTTCATAAAGAGAGTAAAATATGTAAACGGATTGGCTTGATTAAAAGAAATAACTTTGCCAAACAGTTGATACTTGATGAGTTATCACAAGAGGATATGAAGTATGGCATTAGATAATATAAACCTAAATTTTAGTAGTGACAAACAGATAGAAAAATGTGAGAAACTATCTTCAATAGATAATATTGATAGTCTCGTTTTGAAGAAGAAGAGGAAGGTTGAAATTCCTGAGTACTCTTTAATTGCATCTAACTATTTTACTATTGATAAGCACTTTGAACATAAGCATGATAAAGGAGAAATTTATAGTGGCATTAAAAATGCGTTCGAACTTAGAAACGAACGAGCGACATATTCTGATATTCCAGAATCAATGGCCATTAAAGAAAATATTTTGATACCAGATCAAGATATCAAAGCAAGGGAAAAAATAAATATCGGCGATATGAGGGGGATCTTTTCATATAATAAGAGTGGAAATGCAGACAAGAACTTCGAAAGAAGTCATACTTCTTCTGTAAACCCTGATAATCTGCTAGAATCTGATAATAGAAATGGTCAAATTGGTTTAAAAAATCATAGCTTGTCTATTGATAAGAATATTGCTGACATCATTTCTTTACTAAATGGAAGTGTTGCTAAATCATTTGAGCTGCCTGTAATGAATAAAAATACTGCAGACATAACCCCATCCATGTCATTGCAAGAAAAATCAATAGTTGAAAATGATAAAAATGTTTTTCAAAAAAATAGTGAAATGACTTACCACTTTAAACAGTGGGGGGCTGGACATTCTGTTAGTATTTCAGTGGAGTCTGGTTCTTTTGTTCTAAAACCGTCAGATCAATTTGTAGGAAATAAACTTGACTTAATTTTGAAACAAGATGCTGAGGGTAATTACAGATTTGATAGCAGTCAACATAATAAGGGGAATAAAAATAATAGTACAGGATATAATGAACAGAGTGAAGAAGAATGCTAAGAATTAAACATTTTGATGCTAACGAAAAACTACAGATTTTATATGCAAAGCAACTCTGCGAGCGTTTTTCGATTCAGACATTCAAAAATAAATTTACAGGCAGTGAAAGTTTAGTCACTCTTATTTCCTTGTGTGGGGATTGGGTAATTCGTATTGATACATTATCTTTTTTGAAAAAAAAATACGAGGTATTTTCAGGATTTTCTACACAAGAATCTTTACTGCATTTATCAAAATGTGTCTTTATAGAGTCATCATCTGTATTTTCGATTCCAGAACTGTCTGATAAGATTACTTTCCGGATCACGAATGAAATCCAGTATGCAACTACTGGGAGTCATTTATGCTGTTTTTCCTCTTCTTTAGGTATTATTTATTTTGACAAGATGCCGGTATTACGTAATCAAGTTTCTCTTGACTTATTGCATCATCTTTTAGAGTTTTGCTTAGGTTCATCTAATGTAAGGCTGGCTACTTTAAAAAGAATTCGTACTGGTGATATAATCATAGTTCAGAAACTTTATAATTTATTATTGTGTAATCAAGTTATTATTGGGGATTATATTGTGAATGATAATAATGAGGCAAAAATTAATCTGTCAGAAAGTAATGGTGAGTCAGATCACACAGAAGTTTCTTTGGCATTATTCAATTATGATGATATCAATGTAAAAGTGGACTTTATCCTTTTAGAAAAAAAGATGACAATCAATGAACTAAAAATGTATGTAGAAAACGACTTATTCAAGTTTCCCGATGACATAGTTAAACATGTAAATATTAAAGTAAATGGTTCTTTGGTTGGGCATGGGGAACTTGTTTCTATTGAGGATGGTTATGGTATCGAGATTAGTTCTTGGATGGTAAAGGAGTAATCTCATGCTGAGTGATATGTCCCTCATCGCTACACTTTCTTTTTTTACGCTATTACCATTTTTAGTTGCTGCTGGTACTTGTTATATAAAGTTTTCTATTGTTTTTGTAATGGTACGAAATGCACTTGGTTTGCAGCAGGTTCCATCAAATATGACTCTCAATGGTATTGCATTGATTATGGCTTTGTTCGTGATGAAACCCATTATTGAAGCTGGTTATGAAAATTATCTAAATGGCCCGCAAAAATTTGATACAATATCAGATATTGTCCGTTTTTCTGATTCTGGCTTGATTGAATACAAGCAATACTTGAAAAAGCATACAGATCTTGAGTTGGCACGTTTTTTCCAAAGGTCTGAAGAAGAAAATGCTGATTTAAAGAGTGCAGAGAATAATGATTATTCATTGTTTTCCCTCTTGCCTGCATATGCGCTAAGTGAAATTAAAGATGCGTTCAAAATAGGTTTTTATTTATATTTGCCATTTATTGTTGTTGATCTTGTTATTTCAAGCATTTTACTTGCACTTGGTATGATGATGATGAGTCCAATCACAATATCAGTACCAATAAAACTTGTATTATTTGTTGCGCTTGATGGGTGGGGGATCCTGTCTAAGGCCTTGATTGAACAATATATCAATGTTCCTGCTTAGATGATGGAGGTAATGTGTCTGATATAGTTTATATGGGTAATAAGGCTCTTTATTTAATCCTTATCTTTTCCTTATGGCCAGTAGGTATAGCTACGGTTATTGGATTAACTATTGGTTTATTACAGACAGTGACTCAACTTCAAGAGCAGACACTTCCTTTTGGTATAAAGCTTATAGGTGTCTCAATATCTTTGCTACTTCTTTCTGGATGGTATGGTGAGGTTTTATTGTCTTTTTGTCATGAAATAATGTTTTTAATTAAGAGTGGGGTTTGATGGACATTTCAAGCTGGTTCGAAAGTATTCATGTGTTTTTAATACTCCTGAACGGCGTTTTTTTTAGATTGGCTCCATTATTTTTCTTTCTTCCATTTTTAAATAACGGTATAATTTCTCCATCTATTAGAATACCTGTGATTTTTCTTGTTGCATCAGGATTAATTACTTCTGGTAAGGTAGACATAGGTTCTTCTGTTTTTGAACATGTTTATTTCCTTATGTTCAAGGAAATAATTGTTGGCCTCCTTCTCTCTTTTTGCTTGTCTCTTCCCTTTTGGATATTTCATGCTGTTGGTAGCATTATTGACAACCAGCGTGGGGCAACGCTTAGTAGTTCAATTGATCCTGCCAATGGTGTTGATACGTCTGAGTTGGCAAAATTTTTCAATCTTTTTTCTGCAGTTGTATTTCTATACAGTGGTGGAATGGTCTTTATTTTAGAATCCATACAATTGTCTTATAATATATGCCCGTTATTTTCTCAATGTTCTTTCCGTGTCTCAAATATCTTAACATTTCTGACTTTATTGGCAAGTCAGGCTGTTATTTTAGCCAGTCCTGTTATGATAGTATTGTTACTATCAGAAGTATTACTTGGTGTATTATCGAGATTTGCTCCGCAGATGAATGCTTTTTCCGTATCATTAACTATTAAAAGTTTACTTGCAATATTTATTATTTTCATCTGTTCTTCTACTATTTACTTTTCTAAAGTTCAATTTTTCCTCGGTGAACATAAATTTTTCACAAATCTATTTGTTAGATAAAATATTATGGCAAATAAAACAGAAAAGCCGACACCTAAAAAACTAAAGGATGCCGCAAAAAAAGGACAGTCATTTAAATTTAAGGATTTAACGACAGTTGTTATTATTCTGGTAGGGACATTTACTATAATATCATTCTTTTCCTTAAGTGATGTAATGCTCTTATACAGATATGTAATAATTAATGACTTCGAAATTAATGAGGGTAAATACTTTTTTGCAGTGGTTATTGTCTTTTTTAAGATAATTGGCTTCCCACTTTTTTTCTGTGTTCTTTCGGCTGTGTTGCCAACATTGGTTCAAACAAAGTTTGTTCTTGCGACTAAAGCTATCAAGATTGATTTTTCAGTATTAAACCCTGTTAAAGGGTTAAAAAAAATATTTAGTATAAAGACAATAAAAGAATTTTTCAAAAGCATTCTGCTTCTTATTATTCTAGCATTAACAACCTATTTCTTTTGGATTAATGACCGAAAAATAATTTTTTCTCAGGTGTTTTCTAGTGTTGATGGCTTATATCTTATTTGGGGGGGGCTGTTTAAGGATATAATATTATTTTTCTTAGCATTTTCTATTTTTGTTATTATTCTTGACTTTGTGATTGAGTTCATTTTATACATGAAAGATATGATGATGGATAAACAGGAGATAAAAAGAGAATATATAGAGCAAGAGGGACACTTTGAGACAAAGTCGAGAAGGCGTGAGTTGCATATCGAGATTCTTTCAGAGCAGACTAAATCTGATATACGTAATTCAAAATTAGTGGTAATGAACCCGACTCATATTGCAATTGGTATTTATTTTAATCCAGAAATAGCGCCTGCACCTTTTATTTCTCTCATTGAAACTAACCAGTGTGCCTTGGCTGTCAGAAAATATGCAAATGAAGTTGGTATACCAACTGTGCGTGATGTGAAATTAGCTAGAAAACTATATAAAACACATACAAAATATAGTTTTGTTGATTTTGAACACTTGGATGAAGTCCTACGTCTTATTGTTTGGCTTGAGCAGGTTGAAAACACTCATTAATAAGTAAAGGAGATGTGTTATATGGGAGTTAATTTCTGTAATAAAATAGGTATTGATCAGTCTGAATTTGAAATAGAATCTTCCATCATTAACTCCATTGCTAATGAGGTATTGAACCCAATATCTTTCCTTAGCAACAAGGATATAATAAATGTTTTACTCAGAAAGATTTCATCTGAATGTGACCTGGTTAGAAAAGACATTTATCGTTGTGCTCTTGAGTTGGTCGTTGAAAAAACACCTGATGATTTATAATCATTCATAATAACTCTTTTGCTGATATAAATATTTTTGTTGAAGATATTTATGTAGTCACAGGATCAATTGTAGAAAATTGTTATGTTTTTGTTAGGAACTGAACTAAATAATATATGATAAGACAGCAAAAACGACTGACCATAATCCTTCTTTTATTAGGAGTTGATAAGAGAGACTATTCATCCTGTAATGTTAAAACTCTGTTATATAGTATTCGCGATTATGCAAAGTCTGTAAATGATCATGAGATACTAACCGAGAGTAATCGTTTATTATCTCATTGCATTTCAGATAGTAACGGAGCTTTCTTTAAAAGTAGTAAATACGTTCCCCTTAAGTACTTACGTAAAAGGAGAATAGCACGAAAGATACCAAATGATTAGCACTTTGCTAGTAAGCTTGCTGGTAAACTATATTGACCGTTGGGTTTGTTTTGAGACTGTAATTTAAATTGTGTAATTGCCTGTTTTTGATATGTTTACTCCAACAACGGAGACAGGTAAATTATGGACGAAAAGAAGCTTAAAGCCCTTGCGGCTGAACTGGCTAAAGGCCTCAAAACTGAGGCCGACCTCAATCAGTTTTCCCGTATGCTGACGAAATATCCCGGCTCTTAAAACGATAGTGGCTCAGGCTTTCATTTTTCAGCGTTCCCCAGAAGATTTCCATCGGAGCGTTGTCGTAACAGTTACCTTTACGCGACATTGATGTTTTCAGACCAGACTGCTCCTGTATGACCCGGTAATCGTATGCGCAGTACTGTGAACCTCGATCGGTGTGGTGGATTAGCCCGGCAGGTGGGCGCTGGCTCCTGAGCGCCATAAACAGGGCTTTACCCGTCAACTCTTTCGTCATGCGCTCTCCCATGGCGTAACCGACAATTTCGCACGTATAAACATCTTTGACGCCAGCGAGATACAGCCATCCTTCCCGGGTGGCAACATACGTTATATCTGCGACCCAGACCTGATTAGGTGCTGTGGGCGTAAAGTTCTGATTCAGCAGATTCGGCGTAACCGGCAGATTGTGGTCAGAGTTTGTGGTCGCCCT
>NZ_MDGW01000143.1:0-6000 GCF_001712525.1 Shigella sp. FC1661 | reverse complement strand
TAAAACCGTGTTGAGGCCAACGCCCATAATGCGTGCACTGGCGCGACATCCGACGCCATTCCATGGCCATATCAATGATTTTCTGGTGCGTACCGGGCTGAGAGGCGGTGTAAGTGAACTGTAGTTGCCATGTTTTACGGCAATGAGAGCAGAGATAGCGCTGATGTCCGGCAGTGCTTTTGCCGTTACGCACCACGCCTTCAGTAGCGGAGCAGGAAGGACATCTGATGGAAATGGAAGCCACGCAAGCACCTTAAAATCACCATCATACACTAAATCAGTAAGTTGGCAGCATTACCGAAATAATTTTATATTTAGTGTGTTGTTTTTTATCAGAATAAATAACGTCTTCTGATGCGTTTAAAACGTCAGAAAGATAAAAATATCATGTGAATAAAAAAAAGAACAAGTAGAGCATTAACATTATCTTAAATAATAAATAGAGGCAAAAAGATTATTTTCTTTTTGCGTTTCCTTTCAAATGAAAACGATCGTCGTCTAAAATCAGCAGTACCCCCGACAAACTCAGGGATTTTGTGTATAATTGCGGCCTTTTTCGGCAATCTGCCGTTTTTTGGCGCTTTTGCCCTGCTGACTTTTGAGGAAATCCACATGTCATTACCACACTGCCCAAAATGCAACTCCGAATACACTTACGAAGATAACGGCATGTACATCTGCCCGGAATGTGCCTACGAATGGAACGACGCAGAACCTGCACAGGAAAGCGACGAGCTGATCGTTAAAGATGCTAACGGCAATCTGCTGGCTGACGGCGACAGCGTTACCATCATTAAAGATCTGAAGGTGAAAGGTAGCTCTTCGATGCTGAAAATTGGCACCAAAGTGAAAAACATCCGCCTGGTTGAAGGCGACCATAACATCGATTGCAAAATCGACGGTTTTGGTCCGATGAAACTGAAATCTGAGTTTGTGAAAAAGAACTGATTGTATTGTGATCGGTAAGCCGGATAAGGCGCTCGCGCCACATCCGGCAACGATGCCGACTGCCTGATGCGACGCTGACCGCGCCTTATCAGGCTTCCCTCTCATCTGTATAAATTTCGAACTACACTTAACTGGCTTCTCTTAACTGAGGTCACCATCATGCCGTTAAGTCCCTACCTCTCTTTTGCCGGTAACTGTTCCGACGCGATTGCCTATTATCAACGTACGTTGGGCGCGGAACTGCTCTATAAAATCAGCTTCGGCGAAATGCCAAAATCAGCGCAGGACAGCGCCGAGAACTGCCCTTCCGGAATGCAATTTCCCGATACCGCCATCGCCCACGCCAACGTGCGCATTGCCGGAAGCGACATCATGATGAGCGATGCTATACCGTCAGGAAAAGCCAGCTACTCCGGCTTTACGCTGGTGCTCGATTCGCAACAGGTCGAAGAAGGAAAACGCTGGTTTGATAACCTTGCCGCTAACGGAAAAATTGAAATGGCCTGGCAGGAAACTTTCTGGGCGCATGGCTTCGGCAAAGTCACCGATAAATTTGGCGTACCGTGGATGATTAATGTCGTCAAACAACAACCAACGCAATAACCCGCCGGGAGGCCCGCCCTCCCGCACTGTCATCGAATTCCCGTTAACTCTTCATCTGTTAGTCACTTTTAATTAACCAAATCGTCACAATAATCCGCCACGATGGAGCCACTTTTTTAGGGAGGCTGCATCATGCAAACGATTATCCGTGTCGAGAAGCTCGCCAAAACCTTCAATCAGCATCAAGCGCTGCATGCGGTTGATCTGAACATTCATCACAGTGAAATGGTGGCTCTGCTTGGGCCGTCGGGTTCCGGCAAATCCACACTTTTACGTCACTTAAGCGGTTTGATTACCGGCGATAAATCCGCCGGCAGCCATATCGAGCTGCTGGGCCGACAGTCCAGCGCGAAGGCCGTCTGGCGCGCGATATCCGCAAAAGCCGCGCCCATACCGGCTACATCTTCCAACAATTCAACCTGGTGAATCGCCTGAGCGTACTGGAGAACGTGCTGATTGGCGCGCTCGGCAGCACGCCGTTCTGGCGCACCTGTTTTAGCTGGTTCACCCGCGAGCAGAAACAACGCGCGTTACAGGCGCTGACCCGCGTTGGCATGGTGCATTTTGCCCATCAACGCGTTTCCACCCTCTCCGGCGGACAGCAGCAGCGTGTGGCGATTGCCCGCGCGCTGATGCAGCAGGCGAAGGTGATTCTGGCCGATGAACCCATCGCCTCGCTGGACCCGGAATCCGCCCGCATCGTGATGGACACCCTGCGCGACATCAATCAGAACGACGGCATCACCGTAGTCGTCACGCTGCATCAGGTGGATTACGCCCTGCGCTACTGCGAACGCATCGTCGCCCTGCGCCAGGGGCACGTTTTCTACGACGGCAGCAGCCAACAGTTTGATAACGAACGTTTTGACCATCTCTACCGCAGCATTAATCGCATCGAAGAGAACGCGAAAGCTGCCTGACATCCCCATCATTGAGGAAAACGAATGAACGCTAAGATAATTGCCTCGCTGGCCTTCACCAGCATGTTCAGCCTCAGCACCCTGTTAAGCCCGGCACACGCCGAAGAGCAGGAAAAGGCGCTGAATTTCGGCATTATTTCAACGGAATCACAGCAAAACCTGAAACCGCAATGGACGCCATTCTTACAGGATATGGAGAAGAAGCTGGGCGTGAAGGTGAACGCCTTCTTTGCCCCAGACTACGCAGGCATTATCCAGGGAATGCGCTTCAATAAAGTGGATATCGCCTGGTACGGCAACCTGTCGGCAATGGAAGCGGTGGATCGCGCCAACGGCCAGGTCTTCGCCCAGACGGTCGCGGCGGATGGATCGCCAGGTTACTGGAGCGTGTTGATCGTCAACAAAGATAGTCCGATCAACAACCTGAACGATCTGCTGGCGAAGCGGAAAGATCTCACCTTCGGCAATGGCGATCCTAACTCCACCTCTGGCTTCCTCGTCCCCGGTTACTACGTCTTTGCCAAAAACAATATCTCCGCCAGCGACTTTAAGCGCACCGTCAACGCTGGGCATGAAACCAACGCGCTGGCCGTCGCCAACAAGCAGGTGGATGTTGCCACCAACAACACCGAAAACCTCGACAAGCTGAAAACCTCCGCGCCAGAGAAGCTGAAAGAACTGAAGGTGATCTGGAAGTCGCCGCTGATCCCAGGCGATCCGATCGTCTGGCGCAAGAATCTCTCCGAAACCACCAAAGACAAGATCTACGACTTCTTTATGAACTACGGAAAAACGCCGGAAGAGAAAGCGGTGCTGGAACGCCTGGGCTGGGCCCCGTTCCGCGCCTCCAGCGACCTGCAACTGGTGCCGATTCGCCAGCTCGCACTGTTTAAAGAGATGCAGGGCGTAAAAAGCAATAAAGGACTGAATGAGCAGGACAAGCTGGCGAAAACCACCGAGATTCAGGCGCAGCTGGATGACCTGGACCGCCTGAACAACGCGTTAAGCGCGATGAGTTCGGTGAGTAAAGCGGTGCAGTAATGTGCTCGATCGGTCCCCTATCCCTTGAGGGAGAGGGTTAGGGTGAGGGGGAAATGCGCACGCTGATGCCCTCATCCCGGCCCTCTCCCACAGGGAGAGGGAGAAAACATTAAACGGAGCCAAACATGCAAACCATCACCATCGCCCCACCCAAGCGTAGCTGGTTCTCGCTTCTGAGCTGTGCCGTTGTTCTCGCCGTGCTGGTCGTCTCGTGGCAGGGCGCGGAAATGGCCCCGCTTACGCTGATTAAAGACGGCGGCAACATGGCAACCTTCGTTGCCGACTTCTTCCCGCCCGATTTCAGCCAGTGGCAGGATTACCTCACCGAAATGGCCGTCACGCTGCAAATCGCCGTCTGGGGCACCGCGCTGGCAGTGGTTCTCTCCATCCCCTTCGGTCTGATGAGCGCCGAAAACCTGGTGCCGTGGTGGGTTTACCAGCCCGTTCGCCGCCTGATGGATGCCTGCCGCGCCATTAACGAAATGGTCTTCGCCATGCTGTTCGTGGTCGCCGTCGGTCTCGGCCCGTTCGCTGGCGTGCTGGCGCTATTTATCCACACCACCGGCGTGCTCTCCAAGCTGCTTTCCGAAGCGGTGGAAGCGATCGAACCCGGCCCGGTAGAAGGCATTCGCGCCACCGGCGCCAACAAGCTGGAAGAGATCCTTTACGGCGTGCTGCCACAGGTAATGCCGCTGCTGATCTCCTACTCCCTCTATCGCTTCGAATCCAACGTCCGCTCGGCGACCGTCGTCGGCATGGTCGGTGCAGGCGGGATCGGCGTCACCCTGTGGGAAGCGATTCGCGGTTTTCAGTTCCAACAAACCTGCGCCCTGATGGTGCTTATCATCGTCACGGTCAGCCTGCTGGATTTCCTCTCTCAACGGTTGCGTAAGCACTTTATCTGATAAGCGAGGCATTGATATCTATGCACTTGTCTACACATCCGACCAGCTACCCAACACGCTATCAGGAGATAGCCGCAAAACTTGAGCAGGAGCTTCGTCAACACTATCGCTGCGGCGACTATCTTCCCGCCGAGCAGCAGCTGGCGGCGCGCTTTGAGGTAAATCGCCACACCCTGCGCCGCGCCATCGACCAACTGGTGGAAAAAGGCTGGGTACAGCGCCGTCAGGGCGTCGGCGTGCTGGTGCTGATGCGCCCGTTCGATTACCCGCTCAACGCCCAGGCGCGTTTTAGCCAGAACCTGCTGGATCAGGGCAGCCATCCCACCAGCGAAAAACTGCTGTCGGTGCTGCGCCCGGCATCTGGTCACGTCGCTGACGCGCTGGGGATAACCGAGGGGGAGAACGTCATCCACCTGCGCACCCTGCGCCGGGTCAACGGCATCGCGCTCTGTTTAATCGACCACTACTTTGCGGACCTCACCCTTTGGCCGACGCTGCAACGCTTCGACAGCGGCTCGCTGCACGATTTTCTGCGCGAGCAAACCGGGATTGCGCTGCGCCGCAGCCAGACGCGGATCAGCGCCCGCCGCGCCCAGGCCAAAGAGTGCCAGCGTCTTGAAATCCCGAATATGTCGCCGCTGCTGTGCGTGCGCACCCTTAACCACCGTGACGGTGAAAGCAGCCCGGCGGAGTACTCCGTCAGCCTGACGCGCGCCGACATGATTGAATTCACTATGGAGCACTGAATGCACGCAGATATCGCGACCCGCCAGCACTGGATGTCCGTGCTGGCGCACAGCCAACCGGCTGAACTGGCAGCCCGCCTGAACGCGCTGAACATCACCGCCAACTATGAAGTGATCCGCACCGCCGAAACCGGCCTGGTACAGATTCAGGCGCGAATGGGCGGTACCGGCGAACGCTTTTTTGCCGGCGACGCCACGCTGACCCGCGCCGCCGTACGCCTGACTGACGGCACCCTCGGCTACAGCTGGGTGCTGGGGCGCGACAAACAGCACGCCGAACGCTGCGCGCTGATTGACGCGTTGATGCAGCAATCTCGCCATTTTCAAAACTTATCAGAAACCCTTATTGCCCCACTGGACGCTGACCGTATGGCACGCATTGCCGCACGCCAGGCCGAAGTGAACGCCAGCCGGGTCGACTTCTTTACGATGGTTCGCGGAGACAACGCATGACCCTGGAAACCGCTTTTATGCTTCCTGTGCAGGATGCCCAGCACAGTTTTCGTCGCCTGTTAAAGGCCATGAGCGAGCCGGGCGTGATTGTCGCCCTGCATCAGCTCAAACGCGGCTGGCAGCCGCTGAATATCGCCACCACCAGCGTGCTGCTGACGCTGGCTGATAACGACACGCCGGTGTGGCTTTCCGCGCCATTAAGTAACGATATCGTCAGCCAGAGCCTGCGTTTTCATACCAACGCGCCGCTGGTCAATCAGCCGGGTGATGCTGCCAACTTACTGATTTAGTGTATGATGGTGTTTTTGAGGTGCTCCAGTGGCTTCTGTTTCTATCAGCTGTCCCTCCTGTTCAGCTACTGACGGGGTGGTGCGTAACGGCAAA
>NZ_MDGW01000142.1:0-6002 GCF_001712525.1 Shigella sp. FC1661 | reverse complement strand
CAGCGCTGGCTGTTTTACGCGTATGACAGGCTCCGGAAGACGGTTGTTGCGCACGTATTCGGTGAACGCACTATGGCGACGCTGGGGCGTCTTATGAGCTTGCTGTCACCCTTTGACGTGGTGATATGGATGACGGATGGCTGGCCACTGTATGAATCCCGCCTGAAGGGAAAGCTGCACGTAATCAGCAAGCGATATACGCAGCGAATTGAGCGGCATAACCTGAATCTGAGGCAGCACCTGGCACGGCTGGGACGGAAGTCGCTGTCGTTCTCAAAATCGGTGGAGCTGCATGACAAAGTCATCGGGCATTATCTGAACATAAAACACTATCAATAAGTTGGAGTCATTACCATGCAACTGAACTTAATTTTATAAATTAAGTTCAGTTAATATCTTTTCTTTCCTCGTTTCAGAAATAACTCAATCTTCCTTCGGCAAGCACTGCAAATGCCCATGCCGCACGCCGCGCTGGGCGATAACGTCATCGGCAAAATGCTGCACGTCGCCCATATCACCTTTCAGCACGGCGATTTCCAGACAGTCGTCGTGATTGATATGCACATGCAGCGTGGCGACGGAGAGATCGTGGTGATGGTGCTGGGTGGAGACAATGCGGCTGGCTAAGTCGCGTTTTTCGTGTTCATACACATAGGAGAGCACCGCGAAACCTTGCGTGCCGTGCTGCTGAGTGGCCTCCTGGGCCAGGGCGCTACGCAGAATATCGCGGATAGCTTCGGAACGGTTGTTATAACCACGACGCTGGCTCAGGCTGTCCAGCGTCTCCAGTAAATCGTCATCAAGCGTGATGGTGACTCGTTGCATTTGCGTTAAACCTTTTCTGTGGCGCGACGGCGCACGGGGAATGCGGGTAATACCGCGTTTTGTAGCACACGTCCGGCGTCAGAGGAAAAGGTTAATTTATCTCCCACCGCCTGGGTTTCGACGATTTGTCCGTTGTCCATCACCATCACCCGCTGGCAAAAGCGTTCTACAAGACGTAAGTCGTGGGTGATGAACAGGCAGGCGGTGCCAAACTGTTGTTGCAGCTTTTTCAGCAGGCGAATGACGCCCGCCTGTAACACGAGATCAAGGTTAGAAACGGTTTCATCCAGAATCAGCAATTTCGGTTCGACCGCCAGCGCGCGTGCTAGGCAGACGCGCTGGAGCTGGCCGCCGCTTAACTGCGGTGGGCGTTTGTCGAGAACGCTGTCATCGAGATCGACCGCCTTCAGCATTTCGCTGGCGCGCGCCAGTTGTTCGGATTTTTTCAGTGATAGCAGGTGGCGCATCGGTTCACGCAGGATCTCGCGCACGGTTTTGCGCGGATTCACGGCACTGATGGAGTCCTGAAACACCATCTGAATATCACGGCGGAAGGCTTTACGTTGGGCGCGATTAAGTTTCGCCAGCGATTCGCCGCGCCAGCTAATATTCCCTTGTGAGGGAGACTCTAAGCCTACCAGCAGCCGCGCGAGGGTGCTTTTTCCGCAGCCGCTGCGTCCCAGCAGGGCGACGGTTTCGCCGCTTTTCAGGGTCAGGGAAACGTTATTCAGCACCGCCTGATGTTGATGTTTTCCGCTAAATCCACCGTGGGCATAGTGATGGGAAAGGCCGCTGACGTTAAGTAAGGTCATGATACCAGCTCCATACCGTAGAGGGCGAGATGAGCGGAAACCAGGCTGCGCGTCACCGTATGTTTGGGGGCGTTAAACAGCGTTTCTACATCGCCCTGTTCGACAATTTTACCTTGTGACATCACCGCCACGTCATCCGCCAGACGCGCCACAACGCCCATATCATGGGTGACCAGCAGCATTCCCGGCGCTTGTTTTTGCATAATGCTTTCCAGCAGATCGAGGATGCGCGCCTGTGCTACCACGTCGAGGTCGGTGGTCGGTTCATCTGCGATGATAAACGGTGATTCACACAGCACCGCCATCGCAATCATCATGCGCTGCAACATGCCGCCGCTCATCTCGAACGGGTACAGCTTCAGCACGCGCGCGGCGTTTTCCAGCCCCACCGCTTCTATGGCAGCGGTAAGCGTAGCGTCATCGGCGGGTTTCCCTAACGCCAGGCAGGTTTCCCGCGCGTGGGTGTGCATGGTGTGTAGCGGATTAAAGGCGCTGCGCGGGTTCTGCATGATGGTGGCAATTTTGATGCCGCGCAGGGCGCAGGGATAAACCGCTTTGCCATCGGCTAAAATTTCCCCCGCCGTCTGGCGAACGCCAGCGGGCAAAATGCCCAGCGTCGCGGCGCAGGTTAATGATTTCCCGCTGCCGCTACCGCCGACTAACGCCAGCACGCGCCCGCGTTGCAGGGTTAACGATACACCGTGTACCAGCGGCTGCGCGGCCTGTAGCGCGATATTACGTAGTTCAATCTGTTGCGGCATTAGTGTGCGTGCTCCGTCACCAGATGAGGGTCCAGATGATCGCGCAGTGCGTCACCCACCAGGTTAAAGGCCATCACGCTGATAAACAGCGCCAGCCCCGGCCAGAACATTTGCAGCGGCTGGGTCCAGATATACTGGCGCGCGTCGTTAATCATCACGCCCCATTCGGCGGTCGGCGCGGTCACACCGAGGCCAAGGAAAGACATCCCCGAGACGTGCAGCATCATATGGCCGATATCCAGCGTTGCCAGCACCAGCAGCGAAGGGATCACCGCGCCTGCCAGATGATCGACAAACACTCGCACATGGCCCGCACCGGAAAGCCGTGACGCCAGCACAAACTCGCGTTGGCGTAGTGAAATCACCAGGCTGCGCACCATGCGTGCATACCACGCCCAGTGCGACAGGGCGATGGCGATAATTACGTTGGTCAGCCCGGTGCCGAGCACGCCAACCATAAAGAACGACAGAATCGAGGTCGGGAAGGTCATAAACATATCGGCGACGCGCATGGTGGCCTGATCAACGCGCCCGCCAATCAACCCGGCGCTGCCGCCAATAACCAGCCCTAATGTCAGCACCAGCAGCAGGCAGGCCATTACCGAACCGAGCGACACGCGGGTCGCTGCCATCAGCCGCGAGAAAATATCGCGACCTAAGTGATCGGTGCCCAGCCAGTGCTGCGCATCCGGCGAAAGCAGGCGCGACGGCAAATCAATCGCCTGGGGGTCATACGGCAGCCACCACTGGCTGGTGAGCGCAATCAGCGCCAGCAGGGCGATAATGATCAGCGCCAGGCGTACCGACCAGCGGGAAGAGAGGAAAAAGTTCACGCGTGCGCTCCTTCATGACGACGAATGCGCGGGTCCAGCGCGGCGTTGAGCAAATCGACAATCAAATTACAGACCACAAAAACCACCACCATCATCAGCGTAAAGCACTGAATCACCGGATAGTCACGGTTAAAAATCGCCGACACCGCATAGCGCCCGACGCCAGGCCAGGCAAAGATGTTTTCGATAATCATCGTCCCGCCAATCAATTCGCCAATGTGCATCCCCACGGCGGTGATCATCGGCAGCGAGGCATTGCGCAGAATATGGCGGCGTTCGGTCTGTTTGTCATTCAGGCCGCGTAGCCGCGCCCAGGTGACGTGACGCTGACCGGCGACGTCCAGCATACTGGCGCGCAGCAGTCGCGCGTTAATCGCCAGCGACATAAAGGCGATGGAAACCGCAGGCAAAATGATGTGCTGCCAGCCGCCGTAGCCCATCGCGGGTAGCCATTGCAGATACACCGAAAACGCCATCACTAGCAAAAATGCCAGCCAGAAGTTGGGCATCGACACGCCAAGAAACGCGATAAAGCGCACGGCGAAATCCGGCAAACGATCGCGGTGGCGCGCCGCCCAGATACCGAGCGGTACGGAAGTGAGCAGAATTAATACCAGCGCCGCACCTGCAAGTTCCAGCGTGGCGGGCAGGAAGTTCAGCATATCGTCCAGCACCGGGCGTTGGCTGGCGAATGAGATACCAAAGTCAAGATGCAGCGCCTTCCACAACCAGGTGCCGTACTGGACGTACAGCGGCTGATCCAGTCCGAGCATGGTGCGGGTAGAGGCCAGCATCTCCGGCGTCGGCGGCAGGTTAGACAGACGCAAATAATCGAGCGCCGGGTCGCCGGTACCGAGGCGCAGCATCAGAAAAATGATCACCGAGGCGGCGAGCACCATCGGGATCAGCAGCAGAAAGCGGCGTAATACGTAACGCAACATTAAGGTTTCACCGGTTTAATCTGTTCGAACGGAATTTCGGTGGCGATCGGCGCGTAGGGGATGTTACCCAGCTCCGGTTTTGATACCACCATCATTGAGATGTAACTGATAGGCAGATAAACCGCCTCGTCATGCAGACGGGTCAGAATGTCGCGATACAGCGCCTGACGTTGCGTTTCGTCATGGGTCGCCAGCACTTCGCCGATCTCTTTATCAATCAGCGGTTTGTCGGCTAATCCTTGCTGTGCCTGGAAGTCAGCGTGCGACGGTACGCGCATTGAACTCAGGAAGGCGTGTGGATCGTATGGCGCGCCCCAGGTGCGGTGGAAAATCATGCCAAAACGACCGTCGCGCTGACGAGCATAGATACTGCTCTCTTCTTCGCCAATCAGCGAGACATCTGCGCCAATCTGGCGCATATCAGCCTGAATGATTTCCGCCATCGATTTGCTTAACGCATCGGTGCCGATGAACGACAGTTCAATGCGCAGCGGCTGACCATTTTTCTCGCGGATGTCTTTGCCCGCAGGCAGCGTCCAACCGGCTTTTTCCAGCAACGCTTTCGCTTTCTGCGGATCGTACTGGCGCGGTTTCAGGCCGAGGTTGGCGTAGGGCACAGAAGGGGCAAACAGGGTGTCGGCGACCTGCTGGGTGCCATACAACGCGTTATCAATCAGCGATTTTTTGTTTACCGCGTAATTAAGAGCTTCACGTACTGCCAGCTCATTGGTGGGGGTTTTGGCGGTATTAAGCGCCAGCATCACGGTTTCGATCGGCTGTGACAGTTGGGTATGGTAAGCCGGGTTCTGGCTAAAGCGGGCGAAGGTATCGAGCGGTAATAACCCTTCGTTTCCGTACAGCAGGTCGATATCGCCAGTTTCAAACGCCACCGCGCGGGTAGTCGGGTCCGGGATGACGTTAAAGGTGATCTTTTTAATCGCTGGCTTTTCGCCCCAGTAGTTTTCGTTACGGACGAAGACATCGTACTGATTCAGTTTCGATTCCTGCAAAATCCACGGTCCGGTGCCAATCGGCGCTTTAATTCCGTTCATGGTTTCATGGTTTTTAAACTGCGAGGGAGCGATAAAACGGAAAGGACGGGGCAGGGCCAGTTCTTGCAGGAAAGGATAGTAGGCGCTTTTCAGGGTAATTTGCAGCTCTGTTTTACTGAGTGCTTTAACATCAACAATCTGGTTTGCCAGCTCCAGCCAGGCGTGACGTTGACGGTTATCGAGCACTGCGCGGAAGTTTTCTGCCGCCGCCTCGGCATCGAACGGTTCACCGTTGGATAATTTCACGTCATCACGCAGGGTGAAGGTCCAGGTTTTACCATCTTCTGAATGAGTCCAGCTTTTTGCCAGCCACGGGATCACCGAACCGTCTGCCTGATATTTCACCAATGGTTCATAAACCATGCTCTGGGCGAACATCTGGTTAGGCGTGTAAAGGTGCGGGTTTAGTGGCCCGACATTCACCGGCCAGGCGGTAGTGATTTCATCTGGTGCAGCGGCATGGACGATAAAAGACGCACAAGCCAGCAGCGCAAATAGAGTGCGGTGGAGTGTGGAGAGCATGATAACCCCAATGGATTAAAATAGATGGCGGAAATAAGTATGACGATTTTAAGTATTCGTCATACTTATTACCTGTTCTGGATCAATAGATGGGCAGTCGGGTGGGCGGATCAGTTAACTGAATCGATCCATTGCACACTGTCGGCGGTGAGCGTAAAGGGGGGTGCCCCTATTAAGTTGTCAAGCATGTTATGACCCCTGCGGGGTATAAAAAGTCCCGTCGCGCATCATGGCGAACAGAACGTCGCAGCGTCGT
>NZ_MDGW01000141.1:0-6003 GCF_001712525.1 Shigella sp. FC1661 | reverse complement strand
ACAGGTAAAGCCCTGTTTATGGCGCTCAGGAGCCAGCGCCCACCTGCCGGGCTAATCCACCACTCTGATCGAGGTTCACAGTACTGCGCATACGATTACCGGGTCATACAGGAGCAGTCTGGTCTGAAAACATCAATGTCGCGTAAAGGTCACTGTTACGACAACGCTCCGATGGAAAGCTTCTGGGGAACGCTGAAAAATGAGAGCCTGAGCCACTATCGTTTTAATAACCGGGATGAAGCCATCTCAGTAATACGGGAATACATTGAGATTTTCTACAATCGTCAGCGTCGTCACTCTCGTCTGGGGAATATCTCCCCGGCAGCCTTCAGGGAAAAATATCATCAGATGGCTGCTTAAAAAAAGAACAAATGGTAGTGTCCGCTATTGCCAGTACACCTCATTCTGATAAATGAAGAAAAACCGTATTCATCGCCATTACCACCACCTTACCTATATTACTCATTAATGTATGTGCGAAAATTACGCCGGAAAATCATTAAAAAAAAGCGGATTTTTGCATGTTGTTTTGTTTTTGCGAGGCGTTTTCCAGAAATAATAAGAGTGTTGCAGTTGTTTCATTTATTACTCAAAAATGGTTTAGTTATCGCCCAGGATGAATTATGGGTGCTATGAATATATTATATTCAGAGATATTTATTTGCATAATCTGAATGGTGTAGCCGAAAAACGTCAGCATCCTAACAGCACCAGGATTTAAGGTGAAATTAATCTTTCATCACAGACCGGTCAGTACTGCCACCAACCGGTCTTTACTTGCTCATCGTTATAATTTTGTTGGTAACAGTTCGGGAACGTTGTTTTTCTAAATTAACAACAGAATAACTTTCTTGTTTAATGAGATTAATATTGGCAACCATTATAGCCTCCTTCCCACGGTTTAAGAGCAAACATACAACATAATGATTCATAACATACAGAGCAGTAAATGAATGATACTGACAATGATGCCAGCCCATTATCTTTGCATAATGTTTGTGAGCTATAGATTTTAAAAATATTTATGAGGAAAGTATGGCACCAGAGGAGGTTTTGACTATCAAAAATCGCTCAAACCTGAACTAAGATGATGAGTTAAGCATTATCTGCGATAATTGCCACTCAGCTCTACAAATAATATTTAAATGCTCCTGAACAGTGATGTAGCAAGACACGTATGGTGCCAACGAAGAATAAAAATTTATAGAGTTCTTATTCAATATTACCGGCATAGACAGGGAATGATGTAAATGACCGGAATAAATGAGAGAGGCAGCACCGCCCCTCTCCATAAGCTACTCTTCTTCGTTCCCGCCCTCTTCATACGGGCCAAATGGCTTCGCGGGCAGAACGATATACGTGCCTTCAAACACTGCACCCGGCGTCTCGTCGCCAAAGATTTCAACTTGCATCTGCACCCGTGCTTTTCGTCCGCGCGCCAGACGGTCGAGATCGCCGCTTAAGGCACCAAGGTCGGCTACCGCATGAGGTTTACCGCTAATCGGCTTGCTGTAGCGGATATGCGCATCGGCCAGAATAATCGTTCCGCCGAGGTGGCGTTCGCGCAGCATCAGCCAGATAAGCCCCCAACCGGTGAGCGTTGCCAGCGAGAATAAACTCCCGGCAAACAGCGTATGGTGCAGATTCTGATTACCGGTTTCCGGCATGGTGGTGATAAATTTTTGCCCGGTATATTGCTGAATGCGCACGCCCATTTTTTCACTAAGCGGGATGTGTTCGTACCACGCCTGTTGCAGCTGCGCGCACCAGTCGCCGCGATGCAAAATATCATCCAGAGTGGCAACAGGTTTAATCATCAAAAAATGGCGAATCGGCGTGGTGGTTGGTGTGGTGATTTCTCCCTGATTAACAAACCCCAGCTTGGCGAAAAACTCCACCGCGTCTTCACGGGCGCTACAGGTCACGCGCTTAACGCCTTCCTGACGCGCCACCGACTCCAGGGTCATCGCCATCAACGTCCCCAGCCCTTTGTCCTGCACGTCGGGATGAACGGCCATAAAGCGAATGGACGCTTCATTGTCGGCATTAATATACAGTCGGCCTACCGCCACCAGATTCCCCTGCTCGTCGACGACCATCTGATGATGCGCCATCGCATCCCACGCGTCGCGTTCCGAACCTTTTGGTTGATGCAGGGGCTTACGCAACATTTCCCAGCGAAACTGATAGTAACGCTCTAACTCTTCTTCTGTTTGTGGAACCCGAAGGTGATACATAGCGATACTCTCTCTTGTTTCCCGTGACAACCCTGGAAGCTGGCTCATACCTGCAACCAGAATGTCACGGGGCCATCATTGACCAGCGATACCTGCATATCGGCAGCGAAGCGTCCTGTTTGCGTGTTCATCTCTTGCTGGCGGCAGCGTTCGACGAAATAGTCATATAACGCCTCTGCGCGATCCGGTGATGCGCCTTTGGAGAAACTTGGGCGCATCCCCCGTTCGGTATCTGCGGCGAGGGTAAACTGGGAAACCACCAGTACACTGCCGCCCGCCTGTTGCACGTTGAGATTCATCTTGCCTTCGGCATCGCTAAAGATGCGGTAGCCGAGCACACGCTCGCACAGACGGTTTGCTTTCTGTTCGTCGTCATCCTTTTCGACACCCAATAACACCAAAAGTCCCGCGCCAATTTCGCCCGTCACTTCTCCCTCCACGGTGACGCTGGCACGGGTTACGCGTTGAATTAATGCAATCATGGTTCGTCGTCTTCTTCTTGTTCAGCTGCTTGTTTTAGTTTGCGGTATTCCCCGAGAGTGACAGTAATTTCCGCGCCAAGCAAGACGATACACCATGTCCAGTAGACCCAAACAAAGAGAATGGGGATCACCGCCAGCACACCGTAAATGAGCTGATATGACGGGAACATGGTGATATAAAGCGCGAAACCTTTCTTTCCTGCTTCGAACAGGAGTGCGGCGACAAACGCGCCGACAATCGCGTCGCGGTTAGGTACGCGGATGGTAGGAACAATGCTGTACAGCAACCAGAAGGAGATCCACGACAACAGCAACGGAAAAATACGCAGCACGTTGTCGATGACAGTATTGAGATCGCTCGCCCAGCGCAGGGAGAGCAAATAGGAACTGATCGCCAGACTGGCCCCTGCCAGCAGCGGCCCCAGCGTTAAAATCATCCAGTACACGGCGAACGAGTAAATTTTTGGTCGCGCTCGTTTACTGCGCCAGATGGTATTCAACGCGCTATCGATGGAGTACATCAACAATAACGCGGTGACGATCAGCCCGCACGCCCCAACGGCGGTCATCTTGTTGGAATTGGCAACAAATTGTTCGATATACCGCTGAATAACATCGCCAGTAGCAGGCAGAAAGTTGGCAAAAATAAAGTGACGTAACTGAATGCTGACGTCGGAAAACATGGGAAAAGCGGCGAAAAGCGCAAAAACAACGGCAACCAGCGGCACTAATGAGAGCAACGACACATAGGCAAGGTTACCTGCCAGGGTTGTCATGTTGTCCTCATCAATACGTTGCCAGAGTAGTTTTAGCCAGGCCCATAGTGGACGGGTACGGTGCCTGGCTTTGTCCTGAATGGTTTTTAGCATAACACCTTCGCGAAATAGTCCGGGATGGTGGTTTTATCTTTCACCAGAATACTGGTAATGCCCAGCTGATTGGCTCCTTCTATATTATCGGCGTTATCGTCGAAAAAGACCGTATCGCTGGGTGAAAAACCTTCCGCCTGCAAAACATGCTGGTAAATTCGTGCTTCAGGTTTGCGCATCCCCAGATCTTGCGACAGATAGATATGGTCAGCAGCATCACGAATTTCCGGGTATTCTTCCGGCCAGAAGGTGGTATGCAGGCGGTTGGTATTGGAAAGCACCACCACGCGATGCCCCTGCTCACGCAGTTTATGCATGATGGCGATCACTTCCGGGCGCAGCGCAACAAACACCGCCTGCCAGCCGTGAGAGAACTGCTCGTAGCTTAGCGGTAGAGCCATCTCATGACACAGCGCCTCTGCGAACGCTTCGTCGCTAATTTCCCCACGCTCATGCTGATGAAACGCCTCCCCCATATGAAAACTCTTCTTAAGCGTAGCCAGTGGAACACGCGTTAAATCGCTCCAGGCTCCCAGCACACGGTTAAAGTCGATATCGACAATCACATTACCTAAATCAAAGATATAGAGCATTTTTGCCTCCTTTCGCGCCACAAGAAATTAACTGTAGCGGGAAAGGATGGGTTTGGCTATGTGGCAATAAGGGTAATCTTGTGATGCTGATTGCGAAAAAGCAGAGTAATTTCACTGGCTTTTTCGCAATAGATGAATGGTTAAGATTCAGGTGTAAATTGCCAACGAGTTTCGATGACCAGCGGCCTATCTGGTGTCACCAATTCCGGCGTTAGATTTATTGCGTTAGGTGCCTGAGTCAGCGGGTTAATACAGGTGGCATCGGGCTGTTTATCAAATACCACCAGACTGTTTGCAGAAGAGATCATGGTCATCGCGAGTTTACCAGGCCACAGTAACTTAACCTTCACCCCGTTATAAAAACCAAAACAGTCATCCCAGGGACCGGCTTGAGGAGAGATACGATTTCCAGTTGGCAGTTCATCACTACCCGCTTCTTCTTGCCAGTCCGCATCAAAAAGCACCTGCAACGATTCTGTATTTTGCGGAGTCAGCTTTTTCGCAAACCACGGATGCCAGCCAGCGGAGGCCGGGAATGTATCGGCATATGAATGGACTTCCAGTTGCAAAACCAGCGCATCGTTCTCCAGCAAAAAAGTCTGAATCACTTCCCCTTGCCAGGGCCACGGTGAAGCCAGGGGCATACGTAAAGTCAGGGAATCTGCTGTTTTGTCGATGATTTCCCACGTTGAGTAACAAGCCATACCATGCAACGCATGTGGTGGTTTATTGGCGGGTAAAGAATAACATTGCCCACCAGCATTCAGCATCGCATTCCCCAGTCGCCCTGCCCACGGCACCATTGGGAAACAGCCATACTGAAAAGCTCTGCGCTGCGGCTGCCATTGGCGTAATACTTCAGAACCAAATGCCTTTAACGAGGTTATCCTGGCACCATCATGCGGATAAATCTGCAGGTGAATATTGCCTTTTTCCAGCGTCACTAACTCTCCTACAGGCCCAGGCCATGGCGCGTCAAACGCCTGTTGTAGCGCCAGGTAATGCTCGTTTTTTCGTTCAGTTTTCATGAGATTGTTCCCTGATGTAGCGGTAAGAAGCGGTTTCTTGTTCATCGGTCGGCTCAATCAGCCAGACGCAAACAAAGGAAAGAACTGAGACAGCAAATAAAAACAGAGCGACATACCACGGTTTTCCTCCCCCTAGCGCCAGCAAACTTGAGGCGATAAGGGGGCTTAGTCCGCCAAGAATCGCGGAAAATTGATAAGCAAAAGAAAGGCCGGTATATCGTACTTTGGTACCGAACATGCGGGTGAAAAGTGTTGGCTGCACGGCAAACATCATCGTCGGACCTAAGTTGTAGCCGAGGATCATACTGCACCAGATGATGAGCGTACTTTTGCTATCCAGTAATAAGAAGAAAGGAAACGCGAACAGGACACAAAATCCTGCTCCCGACAAATACAGACTTTTTTGACCTATACGATCTGATAACCATCCAACCAATGGACAACTGAAAATACCGATCGCCGAGGCAATCAACATACCCGTCAGGGGAATATCTCGCGACAATGCTAATTGGCTGGAAATATAGACAATACCAAAGGCGGGTAATGCTGCCAACTTACTGATTTAGTGTATGATGGTGATTTTAAGGTGCTTGCGTGGCTTCCATTTCCATCAGATGTCCTTCCTGCTCCGCTACTGAAGGCGTGGTGCGTAACGGCAAAAGCACTGCCGGACATCAGCGCTATCTCTGCTCTCATTGCCGTAAAACATGGCAACTACAGTTCACTTACACCGCCTCTCAGCCCGGTACGCACCAGAAAATCATTGATATGGCCATGAATGGCGTCGGATGTCG
>NZ_MDGW01000140.1:0-6040 GCF_001712525.1 Shigella sp. FC1661 | reverse complement strand
TTGTTCCATGTGAGCGCGACACGGTCCTCACAGCTCTCAGTGGCATCAGCAGCAACAGCGAAAGACTGCTGTCGAAGCTCCGCAGAGGCACTGAGTTTTTCCAGCCATGCAGCGACCTGTTCACGGAATCCGGAGGTATTGCGTGCAGAGACGGTATCGGAAAGGCGGTCAAGGAACGCGGAGAATGCCCGGGAATTCTCCTCGGTGGAAAAAGAAGTCCATTGTGTAGAAACCTCCCGACGATCTGCTTCAGGAAACCAGGCTGCCACAGTTTCGGGAAGAGGGGGGATCTGAAAGTTCTGCCCCCCTTCAGTGATGACTCTGATATGGCGCGAATGTAAATTTTGCGGCAACATCTGGCGTAAAAACAGTCTGTTTTGGTCTGACAGGGAAATACGAAACTGAGGCCCGTTAAAATTTGGAACCGAAGTTTGCTGTATTAAGAATAGCAGAGTTTGATCTGATAAGGGGTTATTTGCAATCTCAATAGTTATATGAGGATCTAAACGAAAAAGATTTGTCGGGATTGTAGTTATTTGGTTGTTTTCAAAATAAAAAAATCTTCTCATGATAATATTTTCTTGGATGTTTGGTAAGTTGCTTAATCTATTGCTATATGCAAAAAGAAGTTGCAGTCTCCTAGGTAAAGGGGGCAGTTCAGTAAGATGGTTGTGCGCAACCTTAAGTATCTTAAGATTAGAAGGCAGAGATGGAAGAGTTTGCAGTTCGTTGTTCCTAACCTCAAGTTTTTTTAAATTCAAGGGTAATGAAGGCAGTGTGGATAACCTATTATACTCTGCGCTTAGTGATTTGATGGTGTCTGGTAATAACGGCAGATTCTCTAATTGATTTTCGGACACATCCAAAGTTATTAGATAATGTGGTAATGCAGATATATGTGTTAAGAAATTATCTCTTGCAATAAGTTCTTTAATATTTTCAGGTAGATCAGTAAGGATGGTTAATTTATTACAGCTCACATCAAGCTTTTTAATGCAAGCAGGGAGTACAGGTAACGAGGAAAGCGCCAAGGCTCGCAGGTCCAGTTTATGCCCCTTAGAGGTAAGACATGCACGAAGTCTTCTTACCGCCTCAGTACGCTGTTCTTCCGGTAACCCCTGTTTCTCCCAATCATCCCATTCGGACAAATAATGGTTGGGGGATGTAATTGTGCTGATATGTGGAAATAAACAGGATGAAATATTTCTGAGCATATTAATTTCTCGCATATGGATATGGAATTAGATTGTGAATAAATTGTATTTAATGTATCTCTCCTAATGAGGAGGGTGTTTCAGAATATTCGCCATAAGGGAATGAGTGTTATATCATGCTTTCTATCCTGGTAAGTATATTTGCTTTTTTCGTATATTTGGTTCATCTTTTTTTGATGTTTTACATATTCACAATGCAGAGGATTTATACCAGAAGACATTAGTCTTGAGTAAGATACTACAACATCTCCAACTATTTTAGCCAGCCTGACTACTTGACTTGGTAATATTTGTTGCTAATAATCATGTATAAAATAAGCTTATATACATAGTAACTTCAGCAAAGGATTTAGTAATGATCCAAATCATATATCAATGTACTGTTTTTTTCTTTAAAAAAACAGTACATTCTATTTTATAATGACTGTGTATTCCCATGGAAGGAGATCACCCAATTCTCCCCCCCGACTTTTGACGCAGTGTCTTGTTAACAGGGGGATTTACCATGCTTATTGGCTATGTACGCGTATCAACAAATGACCAGAACACCGATCTACGACGTAATGCGTTGAACTGTGCAGGATATGAGCTGATTGTTGAGCGAATGGGAGCTTGATTGGAAGTTGTTAGGGTATGGTGTTTACGGTCGTTGATATGGCGAACAAACGCGGGGAGCGTCACGCTCCCTAAATGGTCGCGAAAATATCTGTGGCATTGTCAAATTTGTGACGGTGACTAATATTTTAATGATATGCCATTCGAAATGGTGTGCTAACGTATTGATTTAATTGTGACGCGATGTTGTATTTTATCGCGTTTTGTTGTCTGTTTTTCATTCGCTTGATGTTGCTATTTACATGAAAAATAAAGAATTTATTGTTTTTGAGGTGTGTTTATGAAGCAAACAGTTTATATCGCCAGCCCTGAGAGCCAGCAAATTCACGTCTGGAACCTGAATCATGAAGGCGCACTGACGCTGACACAGGTTGTCGATGTGCCGGGGCAGGTGCAGCCGATGGTGGTCAGCCCGGACAAACGTTATCTCTATGTTGGTGTTCGCCCTGAGTTTCGCGTCCTGGCGTATCGTATTGCCCCGGACGATGGCGCACTGACCTTTGCCGCAGAGTCTGCGCTGCCGGGTAGTCCGACGCATATTTCCACCGATCACCAGGGGCAGTTTGTCTTTGTAGGTTCTTACAATGCGGGTAACGTGAGCGTAACGCGTCTGGAAGATGGCCTGCCAGTGGGCGTCGTCGATGTGGTCGAGGGGCTGGACGGTTGCCATTCCGCCAATATCTCACCGGACAACCGTACGCTGTGGGTTCCGGCATTAAAGCAGGATCGCATTTGCCTGTTTACGGTCAGCGATGATGGTCATCTGGTGGCGCAGGACCCTGCGGAAGTGACTACCATTGAAGGGGCCGGCCGCGTCATATGGTATTCCATCCAAACGAACAATATGCGTATTGCGTCAATGAGTTAAACAGCTCAGTGGATGTCTGGGAACTGAAAGATCCGCACGGTAATATCGAATGTGTCCAGACGCTGGATATAATGCCGGAAAACTTCTCCGACACCCGTTGGGCGGCTGATATTCATATCACCCCGGATGGTCGCCATTTATACGCCTGCGACCGTACCGCCAGCCTGATTACCGTTTTCAGCGTTTCGGAAGATGGCAGCGTGTTGAGTAAAGAAGGCTTCCAGCCAACGGAAACCCAGCCGCGCGGCTTCAATGTTGATCACAGCGGCAAGTATCTGATTGCCGCCGGGCAAAAATCTCACCTCATCTCGGTATACGAAATTGTTGGCGAGCAGGGACTACTGCATGAAAAAGGCCGTTATGCGGTCGGGCAGGGACCAATGTGGGTGGTGGTTAACGCACACTAACCGCTGATTTAACCGGCGCAGTCTCTCCTGCGCCGGTGTATTAACCTATCTCCTGTAACGCATGTCTCTGGCGTTCGACGATATTGGTCCACAAATTGTCTTTATCGTCAGTCCACAAATTAATCAGCAAGGCAAAAAAGCGTTCAGCTGCCGGAGAAAGCACGGCATCTTTGCGGCGAATAATCCCCAATGTCCGACGTATAACGGGTTCCACCAGTGGGATACCAATAATCGAAGAATAGGGCGCATGGGGCATTGCCAGACCAGGAAGCGCCGAAATCCCCAGTCCTGCCTCCACTAGTCCTAATGACGTCGAAAGATGACGCACTTCGTAAAACCAGTCCAGCTTCCAGGGCTTGTCGGCCAGCTGTTGTTCTATCAACAGTCGGTTGCCGCTGGAGGAGCGTACGCCAATCATTTTGTAACCCACTAACTCCTGCCATTCTACAAGCTGCTTTTTGGCCAATGGATGGTCACGCCGACAGGCCAGCACGAACGGCTCGTTGACCAGTGGGGTAAAATCAATGGATGAATTTGTGACGTTGTTCATGTTTATGCCAAAGTCTGATTCGTTACACAGCACCGATTCCATGCAATTATTCGTGCCTTGTTCCAGAATCCGCACTTTAATATTGGGATACAGCTCATTAAATTTACCGATTGCCAGCGGTAAAAAATAAAATACTGCGGTCGGAATACACGCTAACGTCACCATACCACGATGATAAGCATTCATATCACGAATATTAAAAAGCGTTTCATCGAATTTCTTTATTAATTCCCGCGCCTCCGGGAGCAACCTTTTTCCTGCTTTTGTTAACGTAACCTTGCGAGTTGTACGCTCAAATAGTTGAATATGTAAATCTTCCTCCATCTTTTTTATTCTTCGCGTTAATGCAGGTTGCGTAATATTGAGTAATTTAGCGGCATTGTTAAACGAACTGGACTCTGCCAGTATGACAAATGCCTTCATACTTGATAATTCATGCTTCATTATTACTCCGGAAAATGGAAGCGACGATTTTGGGTGGCTGGCCGTTAAAAATTTTAACTGCATTTAGCCAACTTAAATTAATGAAAAAATGTTATTAATCGTTGAGCTAAAGTCATTAGAGATGCTTTGCCCTTAATGTAACCATATCGCAATAAGTTATGTTTTTAAATTGAGGGAATTATTATGAAAAAAATACCCTGCGTGATGATGCGAGGTGGAACCTCGAGGGGCGCGTTCCTGTTAGCGGAACATTTACCCGAAGATCAAACGCAGCGCGATAAAATATTGATGGCAATTATGGGTTCCGGTAACGATCTGGAAATTGACGGTATTGGCGGCGGTAATCCACTGACCAGTAAAGTCGCCATTATTAGCCGTTCCAGCGATCCGCGTGCTGATGTCGATTATCTGTTTGCGCAGGTAATCGTTCATGAGCAACGTGTCGATACCACGCCTAACTGTGGCAATATGCTGTCTGGTGTTGGGGCATTCGCCATTGAAAATGGTTTGATTGCAGCGACTTCGCCAGTTACTCGCGTACGTATCCGCAACGTCAATACGGGTACGTTCATCGAAGCTGATGTGCAAACGCCAAATGGTGTTGTCGAGTACGAGGGTAGTGCCAGAATTGACGGCGTACCGGGTACTGCCGCACCGGTTGCGCTCACTTTCCTGAATGCCGCTGGAACCAAAACCGGAAAAGTTTTCCCGACTGATAATCAGATTGATTATTTTGACGATGTCCCGGTGACCTGTATCGATATGGCGATGCCAGTCGTCATTATTCCGGCTGAATATCTGGGAAAAACAGGTTATGAATTACCGGCGGAACTGGATGCCGACAAAGCATTATTAGCCTGCATTGAATCTATCCGTCTACAAGCGGGTAAAGCAATGGGCTTAGGTGATGTCAGTAATATGGTTATCCCTAAACCTGTGCTTATTTCTCCAGCGCAGAAAGGCGGGGCAATTAATGTGCGTTATTTTATGCCGCATTCTTGCCATCGCGCGCTGGCGATAACCGGTGCTATTGCTATTTCCAGTAGTTGTGCATTGGAAGGCACCGTCACCCGACAAATCGTCCCTTCTGTAGGATATGGCAATATCAATATTGAACACCCCAGTGGTGCGCTCGACGTTCATTTAAGTAATGAAGGTCAGGATGCCACGACGTTACGCGCATCTGTTATTCGGACAACCAGAAAAATATTTTCCGGTGAAGTTTATCTTCCCTGAAAAAATTCGTTGTCAGGATAAGGATAATCAATAAAGGACTTCTGTATGAGTCATACAGAAAGAACAGGATTTTAAATGAATAAGAAATCGTTATGGAAGCTAATTCTGATATTAGCGATCCCATGTATTATTGGTTTTATGCCAGCTCCGGCAGGATTAAGCGAACTGGCGTGGGTGCTTTTTGGTATTTACCTGGCGGCCATTGTGGGTCTGGTTATCAAGCCTTTCCCGGAACCTGTCGTACTGTTAATTGCCGTTGCTGCCTCAATGGTGGTGGTCGGTAACTTATCCGACGGTGCGTTTAAGACCACCGCCGTATTAAGCGGTTACTCTTCAGGTACTACCTGGCTGGTGTTCTCGGCGTTGGTAATGACTCCAACTTATTGATAGTGTTTTATGTTCAGATAATGCCCGATGACTTTGTCATGCAGCTCCACCGATTTTGAGAACGACAGCGACTTCCGTCCCAGCCGTGCCAGGTGCTGCCTCAGATTCAGGTTATGCCGCTCAATTCGCTGCGTATATCGCTTGCTGATTACGTGCAGCTTTCCCTTCAGGCGGGATTCATACAGTGGCCAGCCATCCGTCATCCATATCACCACGTCAAAGGGTGACAGCAAGCTCATAAGACGCCCCAGCGTCGCCATAGTGCGTTCACCGAATACGTGCGCAACAACCGTCTTCCGGAGCCTGTCATACGCGTAAA
>NZ_MDGW01000139.1:0-6147 GCF_001712525.1 Shigella sp. FC1661 | reverse complement strand
GCCATGGCAAACAAGCTGGCACGAACAGTATGGGCGATAACCGCCCATGACCGTAAGTATGACAGGAACCACGTCAGTATCAGACCATATTAATCGCTGATACCATTAAACAATGAACTCTTAACAAAAGGGTGAATGCTGAAAGGTTGCTATGGCGGCCAGAGTGATGACAAAGACAGGTAAGACCGTGACTCACTAAACCTGAACAGTATTTTGGGCTTGAAGTCCGCCGTGAAAATAAGGGGTGAGTCGGCGAATTACATAGGGGCTCGCAGCGTTACGGCTGCAATAAAGCCGGATATAAAGCTGCAACCTACCCGTCATGTCAAAACAATGGATGCCTTGCAAACGGGATGCGTTCATATAAATTATTGTGATGCAGCACGGACATATCGCCCAGCGTGGCAATCATGATGAGCTGGCGCAACAAAGCGGCTGGTATCGCGATATGTATCGCTATCAACAACTGGAGGCGGCGCTCGACGACGCTCCGGAAATTCGCGAGGAGGCCGTCGATGCGTAGTTTTAGCCAACTGTGGCCGACTCTCAAGCGTCTGTTAGCGTACGGTTCGCCGTGGCGTAAACCGCTGGGGATTGCGGTCCTGATGATGTGGGTTGCGGCAGCGGCAGAAGTCAGTGGGCCGCTGCTTATCAGCTATTTTATCGACAATATGGTAGCGAAAAATAACCTGCCGTTGAAAATGGTTGCAGGGCTGGCTGCGGCGTATGTTGGGCTACAACTGTTTGCCGCCGGGCTACATTACGCGCAGTCGCTGCTGTTTAATCGGGCGGCAGTAGGCGTAGTGCAACAGTTGCGTACCGACGTGATGGATGCCGCATTGCGCCAGCCATTAAGCGAGTTTGATACCCAACCCGTCGGGCAGGTGATTTCCCGCGTCACTAATGACACTGAAGTGATCCGCGATCTCTACGTTACCGTAGTGGCAACTGTCCTGCGTAGCGCCGCACTGGTGGGCGCGATGCTGGTGGCGATGTTCAGCCTCGACTGGCGCTGGTGGCGATAATGATTTTCCCGGTGGTGCTGGTGGTAATGGTGATATACCAGCGTTACAGCACGCCGATTGTCCGTCGTGTGCGCGCCTATCTGGCGGATATCAACGACGGCTTTAACGAAATCATCAATGGCATGAGCGTTATCCAGCAGTTCCGTCAGCAGGCGCGATTTAGCGAACGTATGGGGGAGGCCAGTCGTTCACACTATATGGCCAGGATGCAAACCCTGCGCCTCGACGGTTTTCTGCTGCGTCCGCTGCTGAGTCTGTTTTCATCGCTCATTCTTTGTGGCTTGTTGATGCTGTTTGGCTTCTCCGCTAGCGGCACCATTGAAGTAGGCGTGCTGTATGCGTTTATCAGCTATCTTGGGCGACTTAATGAACCCTTAATCGAACTGACCACGCAACAGGCGATGCTGCAACAGGCTGTTGTTGCTGGTGAGCGCGTGTTTGAACTGATGGACGGACCGCGCCAGCAATATGGCAATGATGATCGCCCGTTACAGAGTGGCACCATCGAAGTCGATAACGTGTCATTTGCTTATCGCGATGACAATCTGGTGCTAAAGAACATTAATCTCTCTGTGCCTTCGCGTAACTTTGTGGCACTGGTCGGGCATACCGGCAGTGGCAAAAGCACCCTCGCCAGTTTATTGATGGGCTATTACCCGCTAACGGAAGGTGAGATTCGCCTTGATGGTCGTCCATTAAGTTCGCTAAGTCACAGCGCGCTGCGCCAGGGCGTGGCAATGGTGCAGCAAGATCCGGTGGTGCTGGCGGATACCTTCCTCGCCAACGTGACGCTGGGGCGTGATATCTCCGAAGAACGCGTCTGGCAGGCGCTGGAAACCGTGCAACTGGCGGAGCTGGCGCGCAGCATGAGTGATGGTATTTATACGCCGCTGGGCGAGCAGGGGAATAATCTCTCCGTCGGGCAAGAGCAACTGCTGGCACTGGCACGCGTGTTGGTGGAGACGCCGCAAATCCTGATCCTTGATGAGGCAACCGCCAGCATTGACTCCGGTACTGAACAGGCGATTCAACATGCTCTGGCGGCTGTGCGTGAACATACCACGCTGGTGGTGATTGCTCACCGCTTATCGACCATTGTTGATGCCGACACCATTCTGGTGCTTCATCGTGGGCAAGCCGTGGAGCAGGGCACTCACCAGCAACTGCTGGCGGCCCAGGGACGCTACTGGCAGATGTATCAACTGCAACTTGCGGGCGAAGAGCTGGCAGCCAGCGTGCGTGAAGAAGAATCATTGAGCGCCTGAATAGCGCAATATTTCATCGTTGGTGCAAAAATGTAACGCACTGTGCACTGTCATAGTGCGTTTTCATTTTCAATCTTCTTAACTTCCTGCTCTCTTTCTCGTTTTTCATTTCTGGCACACCGCTTGCAATACCTTCTTCGTGTAGCAGAACCATTACCGAATTCTGACCGGAGGGGATCTATGAAGCTGGTGACCGTGATAATCAAACCATTCAAGCTGGAAGACGTTCGTGAAGCGTTATCTTCCATTGGTATTCAGGGCTTGACCGTCACCGAAGTGAAAGGTTTCGGGCGTCAGAAAGGGCATGCCGAGCTGTACCGGGGGGCGGAATACAGCGTCAACTTCCTGCCAAAAGTAAAAATTGATGTGGCAATTGCTGATGACCAACTCGATGAAGTGATCGATATCGTCAGTAAGGCGGCTTACACCGGAAAAATTGGCGACGGCAAAATCTTCGTCGCTGAATTGCAACGCGTCATTCGTATTCGTACCGGCGAAGCCGACGAAGCGGCGCTGTAATCTCTGGCACACAGCAACAGGAACGAAAAATGAAGATAGCGACGATAAAAACTGGGCTTGCTTCACTGGCGATGCTGCCGGGACTGGTAATGGCTGCACCTGCGGTGGCCGATAAAGCCGACAATGCGTTTATGATGATTTGTACTGCGCTGGTGCTGTTTATGACTATTCCGGGGATTGCCCTGTTTTACGGTGGGTTGATTCGCGGCAAAAACGTGCTGTCGATGCTGATGCAGGTGACGGTGACGTTTGCACTGGTCTGTATTCTCTGGGTGGTTTACGGTTACTCGCTGGCGTTTGGTGAGGGTAACAACTTCTTCGGCAACGTTAACTGGTTGATGCTGAAAAACATCGAACTGACGGCGGTGATGGGCAGCATTTATCAGTATATCCACGTAGCGTTTCAGGGATCGTTTGCCTGCATTACCGTAGGCTTGATAGTTGGGGCGCTGGCGGAACGAATCCGCTTCTCAGCTGTGTTGATTTTCGTGGTGGTATGGCTGACGCTCTCTTACATTCCGATTGCGCATATGGTGTGGGGCGGCGGTTTGCTGGCTTCTCACGGTGCACTGGATTTCGCGGGTGGCACAGTGGTGCACATTAACGCCGCAATCGCCGGTCTGGTGGGCGCGTATCTGATAGGCAAACGCGTGGGCTTCGGTAAAGAGGCGTTTAAACCGCACAACCTGCCGATGGTCTTCACCGGGACTGCCATTCTCTATATCGGTTGGTTTGGCTTTAACGCCGGGTCAGCGGGCACGGCGAATGAAATCGCGGCACTGGCATTTGTGAATACTGTGGTCGCAACGGCGGCGGCAATTCTTGGCTGGATCTTCGGTGAATGGGCGCTGCGTGGTAAGCCTTCACTGCTGGGGGCGTGTTCTGGCGCGATTGCCGGTCTGGTCGGCGTGACGCCAGCGTGCGGCTACATTGGGGTTGGCGGCGCGTTGATTATCGGCGTGGTAGCTGGTCTGGCGGGCTTGTGGGGCGTTACCATGCTCAAACGCTTGCTGCGGGTGGATGATCCCTGCGATGTCTTCGGTGTGCACGGCGTTTGTGGCATTGTCGGCTGTATCATGACCGGGATTTTTGCCGCCAGCTCGCTGGGCGGCGTGGGCTTCGCTGAAGGTGTGACGATGGGTCATCAGTTGCTGGTACAGCTGGAAAGCATCGCCATTACGATCGTCTGGTCCGGTGTGGTGGCATTTATTGGCTACAAATTGGCGGATCTGACGGTTGGTCTGCGTGTACCGGAAGAGCAGGAGCTAGAAGGGCTGGATGTCAACAGTCACGGCGAGAATGCCTATAACGCCTAACAAGCACTGCAAAAAACAGCCGGACGGTTTTCACCTCCGGCTATTTTTTTAATTGTGATTACGCATCACCCCTTCCTGAACGGTCGAGGCAACCAGTACGCCGTCCTGGGTATAAAACTCACCGCGCACAAAGCCACGTGCGCTGGACGCCGAGGTGCTCTCCACGCTATACAGCAGCCATTCATTCAAATTAAACGGGCGATGGAACCACATGGAATGGTCAATGGTGGCAATCTGAATCCCCGGTTCGAGAAAACCGATGCCGTGCGGCTGTAGAGCTACCGGCAGGAAGTTAAGATCAGAAGCGTAACCGAGCAGATACTGATGAACGCGCAGGTCATCCGGCACGCTACCATTTGCGCGGATCCACACCTGACGATGTGGTTCTGCGACGTGACCTTTCAGTGGGTTATGAAACTCCACCGGACGGACTTCCAGCGGACGATCGCAGATGAATTTATCTTTAAGCACTGGCGGCAGCAGGTGCGCCAGCGATTGGGCGATTTGCGTTTCCGAAGGCAGGCCATCAGGCGCTGGCGCGGACGGCATTGTTTTTTGATGTTCGAAACCCGCTTCTGGTGCCTGGAAAGAGGCCGTCATATAAAAAATCGGTTTGCCGTTTTGAATAGCAGCAACCCGGCGGGCGCTGAAGCTGTTACCATCACGCAGCGTTTCGACATCATAAATAATCGGTTTCTTACTATCGCCTGGGCGAAGAAAGTAGCTGTGAAACGAATGTACCAGCCGCTCTTCCGGGACGGTCTCTTTTGCAGCATACAAGGCCTGACCCACGACCTGGCCGCCAAACACCTGGCGTAAACCTAAATCTTCACTCTGGCCGCGAAAGAGTCCTGCCTCAATTTTTTCCAGATTTAACAATGCCAGTAAATTTTTTAGCGCCTGACTCATATAACTCTCCAGTAACAAAGCTGCCGCAGCAAGCCAAAGTGAGTTGAGTATAACGCAAATTTGCCACTGGTCCGATGGGTGCAATAATCTGAATTACGGGCTGATTACAGGCAGAAATGCGTGATGTGTGCCACACTTATTGACGTTACTATTTTGTTAACCACTCTTCCGGCGAGGAAAGTTAGCCCGCTGGTGCATTGATAATAAGGAGAAATGAATGAAACTCGTGCACATGGCCAGTGGTTTAGCGGTTGCGATTGCGTTGGCGGCTTGCGCAGATAAAAGCGCGGATATTCAGACGCCAGCCCCGGCTGCAAATACGTCTATTTCAGCAACACAACAACCTGCTATCCAGCAACCGAATGTCTCCGGTACCGTCTGGATCCGGCAGAAAGTCGCACTGCCGCCTGATGCTGTGCTGACCGTGACACTTTCTGACGCGTCGTTAGCCGATGCACCGTCAAAAGTGCTGGCGCAGAAAGCGGTGCGTACCGAAGGTAAACAGTCACCATTCAGCTTTGTTCTGCCATTTAACCCGGCAGATGTTCAGCCGAACGCGCGTATTCTGTTGAGTGCGGCGATTACCGTGAATGACAAACTGGTATTTATTACCGATACCGTTCAGCCGGTGATCAACAAGGGCGGAACTAAAGCCGACCTGACATTGGTGCCGGTGTAGCAAACCGCCGTGCCGGTTCAGGCCAGCGGTGGTGCAACGACTACCGTACCTTCGACTTCACCAACTCAGGTGAATCCGTCTTCGGCAGTTCCAGCTCCTACGCAATATTAAGCGATGTTAACCCTCTCCGCCCGGAGTAATGCCAGTCAGTTAAGCAACTGACTGGCTCTTTTTCGGGGCTGTGGGGTATTTCCAGGGCCTCTCCTTTACCACTCTCGGAAGGCCCTTCCCCTTCTCGTCGGTAATTTCACAAGTTGTCCCATACTTGCAAGATCGCGCATCAGCTCCGGTATACGTCCCGGTGAAGCGCCCTGCAATGTCATCAGCATTCTCATCACCATTCCGCATGATTCTGAGAAACTCAGTTGATTCGGCCAGTAACCTTTCAGATGTTCCGCCATTTTAATCATCTGATATCTCACCAGATTATAAGC
>NZ_MDGW01000138.1:0-6181 GCF_001712525.1 Shigella sp. FC1661 | reverse complement strand
ATAAGCGGAAGCCTGGCGAAGGATATCGTTACTGCGGCGCAGTTCACGATTTTCACGCTCCAGCTCTTTCAGACGCTGACGTTCAGCGGTGGTGAGCCCACCTCACCGCCCCCGGTATCCCGCTCATGCTGGCGTACCCAGACACGCAGAGTCTCCAGTATACAGCCAATCTTTGGAGCAATGGAACAAATCGCTGCCCATTGTGAGTCATATTCGCCCTGACTTTCCAGAACCATACGAACTGCCCGTTGACGGACTTCAGGGGAAAAACGTGTATTTTTAGTCATCCTGTTTACCTCTTTCTCAGGGAGTTTAGTCTCCAGGATTTCCGGGGCGGTTCATAATGATATAAAAAGGATGGGCTGAGATTCTATTGGTCCCCATCCTTTTAGCTTTGGTTTAATAGTTTATAGAGCTGTTCTGAAGAACGTTTTTTTACAGTCTGGCAGCCAATATAATATTGGCTTAAACATCAGGAGATATGATGGCAAATGATACTTGACGACTTTCTGGAGGGATAGCATTGCGAAGCCCTTCACTGCTTGGAAGTGTTCCAGCATGAACGAGATAGCTTGTTTCTATTTTATTAATACCAACACCATTACATGTTATGTGCGATGGTAATATTGATGAGCTAACTTCGTAAGCCCTCCCCCCAGAGGCAGAGATTGCAGTGTCGTTTTTAGGGACAACTGCGTTGATTTTTATAATATGTCCACAATTGTTAATAACTCGTTGTTCAGGCATGAAATTAAGCCTGTTTTCTATGTTTTCGGACATAATTTGGGCATATATGTGTTCCACAGAGGAAGACGTGATGTGAAGAGATTGCCAGAATGCAGATGTTAGTGCGGATATAAATGCAGGGTCTTGAAAGAGTGAAGTAAACAAAAGTTTTTCTGTTTGAAAACATAGGTCTTGTTGGGGGAAGTTTGAATTGATTATTTTATTTACTTGGTTGTAACTTAGCATTTGAAGCTCTTTTTTGCTATCAATGAATTCATTAATCCCTAACTCATTAATTAGATCTGCAATTAATTTTAGTGGTATTTCAATATTGTTGAAATATATTTTTGTACTATTGCTGTCAGATGCTCGAATATCTCTGTAAATATCATGCCAAACACTATTAAAATCAGTGTCTTTAACGGGGAAGTAATCATCGTTTGGTATTATCGATGTACAGCAATTAATGGCTGTTTCAATAACTTCTGGTGCAGGCTTGTGAGTTTTAAAATTCCCTGATACCGGAGCTGTAATAGTATGTACTTTTCCTAAGTTGAATTGTTTTGGGGGGAGTGAACTTAACAAGTTATTATATTCTTTTGATGAAAGTTGAGTGGATTGTATTTTATCTCCATCAAGATAAAAAACCGAACATATGCCTTTGTTAAGGCATAGCCGTATTGAAATGCCATCTATGTTTGCGTGGGCAAACTCTCCGTCCATTTTATCTTGTGATAGTGATGGTGAGAAACTATCCATTAGTTTTTTTTCGCTATATTTTTCGGCTAGAGTTTCGTGTGGAGAATATATTCCGAAAGTTATTATTTTCAGTAAAACGTCACAAAAACTCAATTTATTCCAACTTACTTCTGTAGTTGATTTGACAGTTGACATCCATGATGAGTCATTTCTTTCATGGTTAGTTATGTTTGATGTCTGCATTTGATTTCTCCTGATGTATTTTCCTATTGATGCCAATATATATTAATATAATTAAATTGGGAACATAATAAAATGGAATGTTATTCTTCTCTTTAAGAAAACGATACATTTCCACTAAAAACAATTATGCAGTTATTGCATTGGAGAGTCTGGTAGGAAAGTTGTGATATGAATACATTCATGTTATTGGCTTTGGGGATTAACATCAAGGGGCAGATAGAACCATTGGGTGTATAGAAAAACAAAGTGGTTAAACTTTGGGCAAGCGTACAGAAAGAACTGAAAAGTTGCGGTCTGAAGCAGACTATCATAGTAAAATTATTAATTTATTATCGAACATATAGCTTTCCCCCTCTTTTTTTCAAAGCAAGACACAGGTAAATTTCTCCCGTTGCATTGATATATAACACAGCTCTCATGTTTTGGTTGAGGCTTTGTTTAATATGTTTTTGCATATATCGTCCCTTTATTCCGGATAAAACGGAATCTTTTTAGGGGTTTATCAACCACTTACTGATAATATAGTGCATGAATCAAATTCACAAATTTTTTTGTAATATGACCCAATGTTCACAGGGGGGGGCCGGAGAATTACCTACGGTAAAGGAAAAAACATGCAAATTGTCTTTTTCTCCTTTTGTTGTTGGTGCATCCCTGTTGCTCGGGGGGCCAATAGCTTTTGCTATTCCTCTTTCGGGTACTCAAGAACTTCATTTTTCAGAGGACAATTATGAAAAATTATTAACACCTGTTGATGGACTTTCTCCCTTGGGAGCTGGTGAAGATGGAATGGATGCGTGGTATATAACTTCTTCCAACCCCTCTCATGCATCTAGAACTAAGCTACGGATTAACTCTGATATTATGATTAGCGCAGGTCATGGTGGTGCTGGTGATAATAATGATGGTAATAGTTGTGGCGGTAATGGTGGTGACTCTATTACCGGATCTGACTTGTCTATAATCAATCAAGGCATGATTCTTGGTGGTAGCGGCGGTAGCGGTGCTGACCATAACGGTGATGGTGGTGAGGCTGTTACAGGAGACAATCTGTTTATAATAAATGGAGAAATTATTTCAGGTGGACATGGTGGCGATAGTTATAGTGATAGTGATGGGGGGAATGGAGGTGATGCCGTCACAGGAGTCAATCTACCCATAATCAACAAAGGGACTATTTCCGGTGGTAATGGAGGTAACAATTATGGTGAGGGTGATGGCGGTAATGGAGGTGATGCCATCACAGGAAGCAGCCTCTCTGTAATCAATAAGGGCACGTTCGCTGGAGGCAACGGAGGTGCTGCTTACGGTTATGGTTATGATGGCTACGGTGGTAATGCTATCACAGGAGATAACCTGTCTATAATCAACAATGGAGCTATTTTAGGCGGTAATGGTGGACATTGGGGGGATGCTATAAATGGTAGCAATATGACCATTGCTAATAGCGGATATATAATTTCAGGTAAAGAAGATGATGGAACACAAAATGTAGCAGGTAATGCTATCCACATCACTGGTGGAAACAATTCATTAATACTCCATGAAGGTTCTGTCATTACTGGTGATGTACAGGTTAACAATTCATCCATTCTGAAAATTATCAACAATGATTACACTGGGACCACTCCAACTATTGAAGGTGATTTATGTGCTGGTGATTGTACAACTGTTTCACTATCAGGTAACAAATTCACTGTTTCAGGTGACGTTTCTTTTGGTGAGAACAGTTCTTTAAATTTAGCTGGAATCAGTAGTCTGGAAGCTTCTGGAAATATGTCATTTGGCAACAATGTAAAAGTGGAAGCTATTATAAATAACTGGGCGCAGAAGGACTATAAACTGCTAAGTGCAGATAAAGGGATAACAGGTTTCAGTGTTTCTAATATATCTATCATCAATCCGTTACTCACTACTGGTGCTATTGACTATACAAAAAGCTATATCAGTGACCAGAATAAATTGATCTACGGTTTGAGCTGGAATGATACAGATGGCGACAGTCATGGAGAGTTCAATCTGAAAGAAAACGCTGAACTTACTGTTAGTACTATTCTGGCAGATAATCTCAGCCATCATAATATAAATAGCTGGGACGGAAAATCCCTAACAAAATCAGGGGAGGGAACTCTCATTTTGGCGGAAAAAAATACCTACTCTGGTCTCACCAACATCAATGCAGGCATTCTAAAAATGGGGACAGTTGAAGCTATGACACGTACCGCTGGTGTTATTGTTAATAAAGGTGCTACCTTGAATTTTTCAGGCATGAACCAAACTGTTAACACTTTATTAAATAGTGGGACTGTGCTAATCAATAATATTAATGCCCCTTTTTTGCCTGACCCCGTCATTGTCACAGGTAACATGACTCTGGAGAAAAACGGTCATGTTATTCTCAATAATAGTTCGTCAAATGTCGGTCAGACCTATGTTCAGAAAGGTAATTGGCATGGAAAGGGCGGAATATTATCTTTGGGCGCGGTTCTCGGCAATGACAACAGTAAAACTGACCGGCTGGAAATTACAGGCCATGCGTCTGGTATTACCTATGTTGCAGTGACAAATGAGGGAGGCTCTGGAGATAAAACTCTTGAAGGTGTTCAAATTATTTCGACAGATTCTTCTGATAAGAATGCTTTTATTCAGAAAGGCCGTATTGTTGCTGGTAGTTATGACTATCGCCTGAAACAGGGCACTGTATCTGGACTGAATACCAATAAGTGGTATCTAACTAGTCAGATGGATAATCAAGAATCAAAACAGATGAGCAATCAAGAGTCTACTCAAATGAGTAGTCGCCGAGCTAGTTCACAGCTTGTATCTTCACTTAATTTGGGTGAAGGTAGTATTCACACATGGCGCCCTGAAGCTGGCAGTTATATTGCTAACCTGATAGCAATGAACACGATGTTTAGTCCTTCTCTCTATGACCGACACGGTAGCACTATTGTTGATCCTACTACAGGTCAGCTCAGCGAAACCACCATGTGGATTCGTACTGTTGGTGGACATAATGAGCATAATTTAGCTGATAGACAATTAAAAACCACAGCTAACAGGATGGTTTATCAGATTGGTGGAGATATTTTGAAGACAAACTTCACTGATCATGATGGCTTGCATGTGGGTATTATGGGAGCTTATGGATATCAGGATAGCAAAACTCATAATAAGTATACTAGTTATAGTTCACGAGGAACTGTGAGCGGTTATACTGCCGGTTTGTACAGTTCTTGGTTTCAGGATGAAAAAGAACGAACAGGTCTATATATGGATGCTTGGTTGCAGTACGGTTGGTTTAATAATACAGTCAAAGGAGATGGGGTAACTGGTGAGAAATATTCCAGCAAAGGAATAACAGGAGCTTTGGAAGCTGGCTATATCTACCCAACTATACGCTGGACTACTCATAATAATATTGACAACGCATTGTATCTCAATCCACAAGTCCAGATAACTAGGCATGGGGTAAAAGCAAACGACTATATTGAACACAATGGCACTATGGTCACATCCTCTGGGGTCAATAATATTCAAGCAAAATTGGGATTGCGTACATCCTTAATTAGTCAGAGTTGTATCGATAAGGAGACTCTTCGTAAGTTCGAACCATTTTTGGAAGTGAATTGGAAATGGAGCTCAAAGCAATATGGTGTAATTATGAATGGCATGTCAAATCACCAGATAGGCAACCGTAATGTGATTGAACTCAAAACTGGTGTGGGGGGGCGTCTTGCAGATAACCTAAGCATCTGGGGAAACGTATCTCAGCAATTGGGTAATAACAGTTACAGAGACACCCAAGGTATTTTGGGTGTGAAATATACCTTCTGATAATAAAAATGCAGGGCGTGTTGATGTCCTGCATTTCTCTGGGACCACCGTGTAAAAGCTCGGTGGGTTTTTGTGCACATGATGGTATGCCTGCGATCAATGCCAAACGTGTTTACCAGATCATGCGCCAGAATGCGCTGTTGCTTGGCGTTACACAGGAATTGCATTAGAAAGCGATGAACGAATGCTACCGCCAAATATTCGTGGTTATGCGCCTCAGATTACTGGTATTGCAGAAACTAATGCACGTGTTGTTGTATCTCAACAAGGTCGAGTAATATATGACTCTACTGTACCAGCTGGAACTTTTTCTATTCAGGACTTGAGTAGTTCTGTACGAGGAATATTGGATGTTGAAATTTTTGAGCAAAATGGTAAAAGAAAACATTTCCAAGTAGAAATGTGCAGGTGTGCCTTTCTTATCCAGACTTGGTCAGAGTAGGTATAAATTAGTAACAGGTCTACCTAAAACAAATAATAAAGCAACTGGTGATGCATTTTTTTCGGTGAAGATCCTACGGGGTCCTGAGCCCGGTGAAGTGGCGAGGCAAATCACATGGGGAAGCGTACAGCCTGAACTGAACCGCCCCGGGAATCCTGGAGACTAAACTTCCTGAGAAAGAGGTAAACAGGATGACTAAAAATACTCGTTTTTCCCCCGAAGTCCGTCAACGGG
>NZ_MDGW01000137.1:0-6208 GCF_001712525.1 Shigella sp. FC1661 | reverse complement strand
GGATCCTCTGCGAGCGATTCTGGCTGTTCGGCAGCTGCATCGAGAGTCACAGGAAGTAGCTGGGGGCTCTCTGAAGAAGGTAATAGCAGCTTTCCCTCGCGCCATTGTTGTCGCCATTTGAACAACAGATTGGCGTTAATGCCATTTTCAAGAGCAAGTTTTGAGATGGATATCCCGGGTTCACAGGAGGCAGCAACGAGCTGCTGTTTAAATTCGGGAGGATAATTAGGGCAGCCTTTTCGCCTGCCGGGATTCACATTTTTCTGCATATCTGACACTTTGGTTCCCACTACTTATTTGGTGGACACCACTTTGTCTAATTCGTCAGATTCTGACCAGACGGTTCAGGCTGTACGCTTACGCTGAATCAAAGGTCACAATGGCTGGGAGGCTGGCGAGAAGCCATGGCGGACAGGGTAGTAATGGCCTGATTCTGTCTCTTTAAAAAGAAACCTCCGCATTGCGGAGGTTTCGCCTTTTGATACTCTGTCTGATGATAATCAGAAGGCAGACGTATCCTGGAACAGACCGACTTTCAGGTCGCTGGCGGTATAGATCAGACGACCATCAACCAGCACTTCGCCATCTGCCAGACCCATAATCAGACGACGATTAACAATGCGTTTAAAGTGAATACGGTAGGTCACTTTTTTCGCTGTCGGCAGTACCTGACCAGTGAATTTCACTTCGCCAACGCCCAGCGCGCGGCCTTTACCTTCGCCGCCCAGCCAGCCGAGGTAGAACCCTACTAGCTGCCACATTGCGTCCAGGCCCAGGCATCCCGGCATAACCGGATCGCCAATGAAGTGGCATCCGAAGAACCACAGATCCGGATTGATATCCAGTTCTGCTTCAACATACCCTTTGTCGAAGTTACCACCCGTTTCGGTCATTTTGACCACACGGTCCATCATCAGCATGTTCGGTGCTGGCAATTGCGGGCCTTTAGCGCCAAACAGTTCACCGCGACCAGAGGCAAGAAGGTCTTCTTTTGTATAGGATTCGCGTTTATCTACCATGTTCTCTGTAAGCCTTATTTTATTGAAGCACGCAGGATAGCTAACACGTGTACGCTGAACAAGTCCGATCAGTTCGGAATAAACCAGTTCAGCCAACGTAATGGCCATGGAAAACGGTGACGTCCTTCCTGTTGCGATGCTTGCGCGATACGTTCCTGGATGGTTTGCATCAGCGTCGTTTGGCCTTCGCCATCCCACACCAGATTTAATAATAACGGCAGTGCGTCAGTCACATCGTCTACTGCCCAGATGGTGAATTTGCCTTCTTCTACCGCTTTCACCAGTTCACTGTGAAGACTTAAATGGCGAACGTTAGCTGTGGGGATAATGACACCTTGTTTCCCGGTTAACTCACGTTGCTGGCAAATAGCAAAGAAGCCTTCGATTTTCTCATTTAAACCACCGACCGGCTGGGCGCGACCGAACTGATCGACTGAACCTGTGATAGCGATACTCTGATTCACCGGCACATCGGCGAGGGCGCTTATCAGGGCGCAGAGTTCAGCCATCGAGGCACTATCTCCATCAACTTCACTGTATGACTGCTCAAATGTCAGCGATGCTGAGAAGGGGATCTGTTGCTCAAGCTGTAGTTCCGACATCAGGAACGCTTGCATGATCATCATCCCTTTCGCATGGATATTGCCGCCAAGTTCCGCTTTGCGTTCGATGTCGTGAATTCACCATCGCCAATATGCACAACGCAGCTAATGCGAGAAGGTTCGCCAAAAGCGCGTGGATGACCCGGAAATTCAATGACCGAAAGGGCGTTAATTTGCCCGATGCGTTCGCCTTCGGTTTCAATCAGGATTTGCTCCTGAAGGATCTCATCCTGCATACGTTCAGCGAGGAAACCTTCGCGCCATTCACGCTGCTGCAGCATTAAGTTTAGCTGCTCGCCGGAGAAGGTGTCGCCATCACACAGGGAGGCGACCTCTTTACACTGGCGGAGGATCCACTGCGGGCTAAGCGGAAGTGTTTCTTGTTCACCGGTGTAGCGTGCTGCTTCGCGGATAAGTACCGGCCAGGCATCCGCTCCCGGGGCAGGTAAGTGATTATGTCTGGCGGTAAATGTCACCCAGCGACACCACTGGCTTACTGACTCCGCATCGACAATCTGCAGAGTATCTTCAAATTCGCTATAAATAGCCTGCTCTGAAAGCTCTGGCTCCATCTCCTGGAAATCAGCCAATGATTCGCGTTCGCCTACCAGAATGACTTTCAGCTTCAATGGCATCGAAGGCACAGAGACGGGGAGAGGGCGCGACTCATCAAACGCAACCCAGTCAAAACGCTCGCGGTTAACGATATTTTTCAGCCGCATCCACAGCAGAGGTTGCGCCAGCAGTGTACGCAAAGAGATGATGAGAATACCGCCATTTGCCTGATGCACCAGACCAGGCTGCAGGGTAATGTCGCCATTAAACTGGCGCAGGCAGCCAAAGAGTTGCTCCGCTTCTACCCAGTCGGCAGCGACAACTTGCGTTAAAGTCGCAAAATTATCATCTGCACTCACTGCGTGACGTAAGCGGATGGAGTGGCCGGAAACCTCATAGTGATCGCCCACCAGTTGGCCTGCATCGCTTTGTAGCGTACGCGCGGCATCGGCAATAAGATTCAGATACTCAGACTCTTCCGGGGCCTTAGCCAGCATAAAAGAGGAGGATGCTCGCGTATGCAGCAACTGCTCCAGCGCAAATTGCAGCCGCGGTTGAGTATCACTGAATAAAGGATCGTTTTCGTCAATCAAATGTGGCTGAGCAAATATTTCCTGATAGCTATCGGTATCAGGAACCAGGTCACGCCATGCAAGTTTCGTAATGGTCAAAGTTGATGTTTTTTAGTCTGTTGTCAAAGCCGCGATTATACCGTAACCGGCACTACAGCACACGTAGAAAGCACCGACAATACTCCTGGCATGGGCGTTAAAGCTCACAGGATGGAGATTCTTTTCTTCACTGGCCTAAAAAGCTGATATTCTGTAAAGAGTTACACGGTAACATTGAGATCGCTATGAAATATCAACAACTTGAAAATCTTGAAAGCGGTTGGAAATGGAAGTATCTGGTGAAGAAGCATCGCGAAGGGGAGTTAATTACCCGTTACATAGAAGCCAGTGCCGCCCAGGAAGCCGTCGATGTGTTGCTCTCGCTGGAAAATGAACCCGTGCTGGTAAATGGCTGGATTGACAAGCATATGAATCCGGAACTGGTCAATCGCATGAAGCAAACCATTCGTGCCAGACGGAAGCGCCATTTTAATGCGGAACACCAGCATACGCGCAAAAAGTCGATCGATCTGGAATTTATTGTCTGGCAACGTCTGGCTGGTCTTGCGCAGCGTCGCGGTAAAACGCTTTCTGAAACGATTGTTCAGCTGATTGAAGATGCGGAAAACAAAGAGAAATACGCGAATAAAATGTCTTCTCTGAAGCTGGATCTGCAGGCATTGCTGGGTAAGGAATAACTGACGAAAGTCAGTTCAATTTACTAAAGGCAAAAAAACCCCGCAGCAGCGGGGTTTTTCTACCAGACGATAACTTAAGCCTGCGGCTGAGTTACAACGTCTTTGATACCTTTAACTTCGATCTCTACGCGACGATCCGGAGCCAGGCAGTCGATCAGTGCAGCACGCTTTTTCACGTTGTCACAGGTGTTGCCAGTAACCGGGTTGGATTCGCCCATACCACGTGCGGAGATCTTGTCTGCCGGGATACCTTTGGAGATCAGGTAATCAACAACAGACTGAGCACGGCGCTCGGACAGACCCTGGTTGTAAGCGTCAGAACCGATGCGGTCGGTGTAACCCAGAACAACTACGGAACCGTCTTTCGGATCCAAGTTGCTCAGCTGGCTGTACAGCTGATCCAGAGCAGCCTGACCTTCCGGTTTCAGGGTTGCTTTGTTGAAGTTGAACAGAACGTCAGACTTCAGAGTGAAGTGCTTGGTCTGTACTTCCGGTGCCGGAGCTGGAGCCGGAGCAACTACTGGAGCTGCTTCGCCCTGACCGAAACGGTAGGAAACACCCAGGCTCAGCATGCCGTTGTCCGGACGAGTGCCGATGGTGTGTGCGTCACCGATGTTGTTGGTCCACTGGTATTCCAGACGGGTAGCGATTTCAGGAGTGATCGCGTACTCAACACCGCCAGCGAAGACCGGAGAAACGCCGGTGTCGTGGTTTTTACCATAAACGTTGGATTTAGTGTCTGCACGCCATACCATACCACCCAGACGAGTGTAGATGTCCAGGTCGTCAGTGATTGGGTAACCCAGTTTAGCGGTCAGTTGAACGCCCTGAGCTTTGTATGCACCGTTTTCAACGCTGCCTTTGTACGGCATACGACCTAACCAGTCGTAACCCATTTCAAAGCCAACATACGGGTTAACCTGGTAACCACCAAAAGCACCAGCGCCCAGTTGGTTTTCATGGGTCGGGCCATTGTTGTTGATGAAACCAGTGTCATGGTACTGGGACCAGCCCAGTTTAGCACCAGTGTACCAGGTGTTATCTTTCGGAGCGGCCTGCGCTACGGTAGCGAAACCAGCCAGTGCCACTGCAATCGCGATAGCTGTCTTTTTCATTTTTTGCGCCTCGTTATCATCCAAAATACGCCATGAATATCTCCAACGAGATAACACGGTTAAATCCTTCACCGGGGGATCTGCTCAATATTAACTCTACCGATATCTTCGGCTTATGCCGAGCACCCCTGGCGATGTAAAGTCTACAACGTAGTTGAAAACTTACAAGTGTGAACTCCGTTAGGCATATGAAAAAAAAGTCTTGTATAAGGTATGTTTAATCTTTTTTGTCAGCGACAATTTACAGAAGAAAATCGCGGAAACCGCTTCAGACAAGCCTCCGCAAGGAAAATTAGTCACGACTGAAAGCATTGGCTGGGCGACAAAAAAAAGTTCCAGGATTAATCCTAAATTTACTTAATGATACAAATTAGAGTGAATTTTTAGCCCGGAAAGTTGTCTCGTGGCGTGAGAGGATGCGCTTACCGGACGCATAATAAACCCCATAGCGTTACCTTCATTTGCCGCATCAACAAGTTCAGCATGCTCTTCTTCAGTCAAATCATCTGCCAACCAACCGATCACCACACTGTAATTGCCCGTGCGTAAAGCGCGAACCATTGACTCCACAGTGTGGCAAGGGGAGAGCTGGCTAATCTGCATTACTTTCGTTAAGGGTAGCCCAGATGCCTGAACCCATTCCCGACTCAGTTTTTGTTGCGGTGTTAACCAGAGTTGCCAGCGCGATTGCTGACCGAGTTGCTGTAACAATGGCAACAGTAGAAGTTGCGTCATCATGGGCTGATCTTCGCGATAGACAACTTCACTGATAAGCCCGGCTGTAGTGTTTTCCGTAGAGACACGCGCAATTTTACTTGCTGCGGATGAGAACGACGAAGAACGATGTGCATAGCCTGAAGTGTACATAATCAATCCAGCCCCTGTAAGCTACTGTATGGATGTACAGTACATCCAGTGACAACAAAGATCAACCCTATTTTCGGAAAGAGCCTCGCAAATTTTGTCGTTGGTGACGGGAAAACATAAATTAATCTTGCCCCTTAAGAATAAGTTGCCTATTTTCGTAGTTAACGGATCCGTTAATGTGAATCATTCTTTTATGTTATGATTTTAAAAGGAATTTTATGAAAAGCCTCTCCTATAAGCGGATCTATAAATCACAAGAATACCTGGCAACGTTGGGCACAATTGAATACCGATCATTGTTTGGCAGTTACAGCCTGACCGTTGACGACACGGTGTTTGCGATGGTTTCTGATGGTGAGTTGTATCTTCGGGCTTGTGAGCAAAGTGCACAGTACTGTGTAAAACATCCGCCTGTCTGGCTGACATATAAAAAGTGTGGCCGATCCGTTACCCTCAATTACTATCGGGTTGATGAAAGTCTATGGCGAAATGGTAATGCTGCCAACTTACTGATTTAGTGTATGATGGTGATTTTAAGGTGCTTGCGTGGCTTCCATTTCCATCAGATGTCCTTCCTGCTCCGCTACTGAAGGCGTGGTGCGTAACGGCAAAAGCACTGCCGGACATCAGCGCTATCTCTGCTCTCATTGCCGTAAAACATGGCAACTACAGTTCACTTACACCGCCTCTCAGCCCGGTACGCACCAGAAAATCATTGATATGGCCATGAATGGCGTCGGA
>NZ_MDGW01000136.1:0-6216 GCF_001712525.1 Shigella sp. FC1661 | reverse complement strand
CGCGCCACACTTATTTTCCCTGGCTCGCTTTTGCGGGCTTTTTTTTAAATGTCTCACAATTCAGGCGGTTGACTGTTGTCTGGTTTGCGGGGAGTTTGTTAAAAGAAACTGGCATGGTGAATCCCCCTGTGCGGAGGGGCAATCAGCGAGTAGGTATATGGGATAATCGCGGATTCAGGTGCTGGTACTGAATTCACCGGGAGGCACCCGGCACCATGCAATGGCACATAGCGCCACTCTCCAGCCCCTCTCCGGAGGGGCTGTTTATATTGATTTTGTCAGATGTGAGTAAACTCCTTATGGACTTTGTTGTTTTAGCCCATAAGGACATATTTGCAGAGTGCAACGGTTATTAAAGCATTCATTCAATACGTTATCTGTATTTGTAGGGCATTCCTGGCTGTTTTTGATTAAATTCCAGAATGTTTTATTGAATGGTACTACGTTGTAAATGGTTACAGGTAGCACTTTGTTATTGAGCATGATGCCTGTGTGAGTCAGTGTAAATATACTTTCAGGAGGTAAGAAAGCATCCGATTGATACCAGATTATTAATTTTATTTTACTCCATATGACTGAAAAAGATATTCCGCATGATGGCTGGATAACTGTATCAATCACAATCCACTTCATTTGGTTTCCTTGTTTATGCATTGCTGGTGATGTTCTGAAAAGTATAAATGATATTTTTGAATGTAAACCATAGAGCAGAATTATTTTTCTGATGTTGTTTATTGTTTATTTAAATGCAGGGTGGTTTATATCTCGTCTTGTAGTTTATCCATGCATATCTGCTTGATGATGAGGTTTTTATTTAAGGTATGGTTTTGTGTTTTTTCTGTATTACATGTCAGGTATTTTAAAGAATCATTTTTCAGATGGTGGAAAGAACCATGGCATTTAAACACTATGATGTTGTCAGGGCGGCGTCGCCGTCAGATCTTGCGGAAAAGCTGACACATAAACTGAAAGAGGGCTGGCAGCCGTTTGGTAGTCCGGTGGCCATAACCCCTTATACTCTGATGCAGGCGATTGCAGCAGAAGGTGCAGTAATCAGCGCCACCAGCGACCCGGAGTATTACTTTGTTGTGGTTCTGGCAGGGCAGTCAAACGGCATGTCGTATGGTGAAGGCCTTCCGCTGCCGGGGACATATGACCGTCCGGACCCGCGTATTAAGCAACTGGCGCGTCGCAGTACGGTGACACCGGGCGGTGCAGCATGCAAATATAACGACATCATTCCGGCGGACCATTGTCTGCATGATGTGCAGGACATGAGCCGTCTTAACCATCCGAAAGCGGACCTGTCAAAGGGGCAGTACGGAACCGTGGGGCAGGGGCTGCATATCGCCAAAAAACTGCTGCCGTTTATACCGGCGAATGCGGGCATTCTGCTGGTTCCGTGCTGTCGTGGTGGTTCAGCGTTCACCACCGGAGCTGATGGCACATACAGTGACGCGAGTGGTGCCTCGGAGAATTCAACCCGCTGGGGTGTGGACAAGCCGCTGTATAAGGACCTTATCGGTCGAACAAAAGCGGCACTGGAGAAGAACCCGAAAAATGTGCTGTTTGCCGTGGTGTGGATGCAGGGGGAATTTGATTTTGGCGGTACGCCGGCAAATCATGCCGCACAGTTTGGTGCGCTGGTTGATAAATTCCGTGCAGACCTGGCGGATATGGCAGGCCAGTGCGTCGGTGGCTCTGCTGGCGGTGTTCCCTGGATATGCGGGGACACGACGTATTTCTGGAAGCAGAAGAACGAATCCACGTACCAGACGGTGTACGGCAGCTATAAAAATAAAACGGAAAAGAATATCCATTTCGTACCGTTCATGACCGATGAGAACGGGGTGAATGTGCCGACGAACAAACCGGAAGAAGACCCGGACATTCCGGGTATCGGTTATTACGGTTCGAAATGGCGTGACAGCTCAGCCACCTGGACGTCACAGGACAGGGCGAGCCATTTCAGTTCATGGGCTCGCCGTGGGATTATTTCCGACCGTCTGGCAACGGCGATTCTGAGCTGCGCGGGTAAGTCTTCTGCGTTTGTTAATGGTACTGCCGGGGTGGTTGTTCCAGACAGGCCGGTTACCACCTCAGAGTCTGTAATTTTTTACGATGCCAAAAAAGCTACAGACAATCAGCTGAAACCTTATGGCTGGGACGGTATGTATGGCAGACGCACACTGGTTGATGACAGCGGCAATAAAGCTCTGCGAATTGAGAAAAATAACAGCGCGAAATCCTGGTCAATGTACTGTGATATTGCTGCAGACAAGGCAAAACTTTTACTGGAAAAAGGCGGGGAAATTGCTGTCCGGTTTAAAATCCCCGAAAACGTCAATCTTGAGACAACCAGAAACAAGTATGCCTTTGGTTTGTACTGGCGAATAGCGGAATGGCCGGGTGAGGGTGGTGAAGGCCATCTGAGTTCTTTCTTTGTCCAGACAGATAAAGCCAGTATTAATATTGCATACCATCATACAGTTAATCAACAAAAAGAACTTGGCACGTTTGGCGCATTCGACCATGACTGGCATACGCTTGCATTTAAATTTAAGGGCAGTAACAGCATTAATGTTACTCCGGTGCTTGATGGTGTGGATGGACAGGCGTTTGACCTGGTGAAATGGGCCAATACTGCTAATGGACTCAACAGGTTTGTCATTACGGATATTACAGGTAGTGCAGAAACCTACCCTGTACTTATTGATACGGTGGAAGTTAAAGCAAACAAAGCTGGAGCAGCCGCATAATTGCTAAAAAAAGCCGCCAGCGGCAGGAATGGAAGCTGGCGGAGGTAATCCCAATGGAGAATGTAAAGAAAAGATGCTTTCGTACATTGGTTTTTAAATGAAAACAATTCTCATTGTCAACCATAACGGTAAGAAATTATGACATTTATTCATCAGGTGATGCTGTACTTCTGTACGGCGGTCTGTGTGCTGTATCTTCTTTCGGGTGGGTACAGGGCTGTGCGCGATTTCTGGTGCAGGCAGATTGATAAAAGGGCCGCTGAGAAAATCAGCGCCAGTCAGTCAGCCGGAAGCAAACCCGAAGAACCCGTTACTCCTTAACAACCCCTTTCAGCGAGAAAATCCCATGTCAGAAATCACATCCCTGGTCACTGCAGAGGCAGTGAAGGAAGTCCGGAGCGCACTGAAACAGAAACTTCGCCAGAATCTTGAGTCGCGTCTTGATGCAGAAGTGGATGCCATTCTGGATGAGCTGCTGGGCGTAGCAGCGGTTCCTGAGCCGGAAGGTATCGCGGGTGACGGGAGTGCTTCAGATGGCGGTGAACCTACACCTGACAGCGACATGATGATGTAAGCATGCGCAAGGGACCATCGGTGTGTGCCGGTGGTCTTTATATTGTTGTGAGCTTCCGGATTGCGGGAGACGGGGTATGTACCAGATGGAAAAAATCACAACAGGTGTGTCATACACCACGTCAGCGGTGGGAACGGGCTACTGGTTCCTGCAGTTGCTGGACAGGGTTTCCCCGTCTCAGTGGGCGGCAATAGGCGTGCTGGGGAGTCTGTTGTTTGGGCTGCTGACATATCTGACTAACCTGTATTTCAAAATCAGAGAGGACCGTCGTAAGGCGGCGCGGGGAGAGTAAAGCGATGAAGAAAAAATACGAACTGGTTGTTAAAGGGATAAATAATTACCCGAATAAGATTACTGTTACTGTGGCACTGGAAATTGGTGGGTATCCGTCACTGTTGTTGCCAGATGTGGCGATTAGTCTTGACCGTACTGAAGATGCCACGCTGGAGTTTTACGAAGCTGAGGCGAAAAAGCAGGCGAAGCAGTTTTTCATGGATGTTGCTGCCGGGTTATGTGAAGGGGATGGTCCGTTGCCGGAAAAGCGCCCCGTAATTTTAGAGGCGCAGGATGTGTTGATAACCTACAGAGGAAAACTACCGGGAATAATTACGGGTTCTCTGAAGACTCCACCGCTGGCCTGAAGACTTAACATATCCAGGGATTTGAAATCGATAAACCCTGATAAATATCCATGAACACCAAAATCAAATACGGCCTGTCGGCTGCCGTTCTGGCGCTGATTGCCGCAGGTGCGCCTGCGCCTGAAATCCTCGACCAGTTTCTGGATGAAAAGGAAGGTAACCACACCACGGCATACCGTGATGGCGCGGGTATCTGGACCATCTGCCGCGGTGCCATCCTGGTGGATAGTAAACCTGTCGTCCCGGGCATGAAGTTGTCGAAGGAAAAATGCGACCAGGTCAACGCCATTGAGCGTGATAAGGCGCTGGCATGGGTGGAGCGCAATATTAAAGTGCCGCTGACCGAACCCCAGAAAGCGGGTATCGCGTCATTTTGTCCCTATAACATTGGCCCCGGTAAGTGTTTCCCGTCGACGTTTTACAGACGGATTAATGCTGGTGACCGCAGGGGAGCATGCGAAGCGATTCGCTGGTGGATTAAGGACGGTGGCAGAGACTGCCGTATCCGCTCAAATAATTGCTACGGTCAGGTATCCCGGCGAGACCAGGAAAGTGCGCTGGCGTGCTGGGACATCGACAGATAAGCAGAATATTTTGCTGAAAAATAAGGCATGAGCACGCGGACGGATAACACGAAATCCTGCGAACTGGCGAAACGTAAGTGAATAAAAGTAAAAACCCCGTTTGTTGGCACCAAGCGGGGTTTTGTGTTTCTGACCTTGAGTAAGGCAAGGGAGAACATGGCGAAGTATAAACGAATTCTGTTGAGGTTGACCATGAAAAACGGCCTTGAACTGAAAGCGCCTGTAACTGATGACATCAGCAGAGCACTGGCTTTTGCCATTAAGTGGATGGCGGTCGGTGTTGCTGTGTCCCCGATGCTGTATGGGCTGGCAAAACTGGTCATTGCGTTGAAATCGTGAAGGGAGGATTAAGCATGTCAGACAAACTCATAACGCTGGCGAAGATCCTCTGTGTAATTGTCGGCATTTCATTTTCACTAATGCTGGTTGCTCTTTTTCTTTCCATGGCCTGGATGATGTTGTCTTCGTCGGGGCTGCTGGGGTGAACATAAACCGAATGCTTTCCGCGTTTACCGTTATTCTGCTGGTGGTCTGTGGTGCGCTGTGGCTGGCAACAGACCATTACCGTGATAACGCCATCACCTACAAAGCGCAGCGCGATAAAAAAGCCAGAGAGCTGGAGCTGGCAAACGCAACCATTACTGACATGCAGCAGCGCCAGCGTGATGTTGCTGCGCTTGATGCCAGATACTCAAGGGAATTAGCCGATGCGAGAGCTGAAAATGAAACTCTGCGTGCTGATGTTGCCGCTGGTCGTAAGCGCCTGCGGATCAACGCCACCTGCTCCGGTACCGTGCGTGAAGCCACCGGCACCTCCGGAATGGATAATGCAACCGGCCCCCGACTGGCAGACACCGCTGAACGGGATTATTTCACCCTCAGAGAGCGGTTGATGACAATGCAGAAGCAACTGGAAGGGGCGCAGGAATATATCCGCACTCAGTGTATTAACTAGTATTTTTGTTATCCGGAGAATGCATGAAGAAATTACTGGTAACCGTAAAGCCTTTTCAGGGAACAATTCCGTTCCGTATTTTGCAGCGTGGTCGTGTTCTTGTTGAAGGTTCGTTCAGTGGTAAATGTACGCAATTACACTCCCGGACCTTTCAGGTGAATGCCACGAATGAAGAGCTAACCGTTGAGTGTACGATGAATGCCGCTAAATGCCGCATGGTATCCGCTGCATTACAGCCAGTGTGTTGAGCGACCTTATTAACCATGCGCGGTATTGTCGCCGTATCCCCGCATTAACAGAGACCGCAGCCCGACCGGGAGACTCCTCTGCGCGAGTGTGCGGGGATAATCAAAAACGATACACACCGGGGTTTACCGCGTTAACGGAGCGCGGCGTTGTCCCCTCATGGTCGCTGGTCCGGTGCGATGGTGGAAGAAACCGGACGATGTGTTACCTCGCAAGCTCTGTTATGTCATGTGTCTGATTTGTGATTTAAGTCGGATAATTGTCGTTGCCATTAAGCAGAGGATTGATGACCGACAGGGTGGCATTGTTAGAATAAGACTTATTCTTATCTGTGCCGGGAATGAAAATGAAAAGAAACCTTCCGTTAATTATTTTGTTGTCTTCTCTGGTTATGGGCTGTACGCAACATAAAACAGATATGCCCCGACAGTTGGTTAAGGCATTACCACAATATCCG